>NZ_JAJSZC010000001.1:1088-121142 GCF_036815105.1 Streptomyces sp. IBSBF 3136 | reverse complement strand
ACCTGCTGCACCGCGCCCCCGCCGCCGTGCGCCGCACCGCCGCCCGGGCCGCCGTGCACGCCCCCTTCCGCCCGGGCGGCACGATCGGGGTGATGGCCCTGGACGACGACGGCGCCACCGTCCACCGCCTCACCCGCCGCCGTTCCGGCTTCCGCATGGTCACCAGCGTCTGCCGGGCCGGCCGGCACCTGGTGCTCGGCAGCCTCTGGGAGCCGGGGATCGCGGTCTGCGCGCTGCCCGCCGCCCGCTGACCCGGCGGTACGCTGGTGCCCGGCCACGATCACCCGTGAGGGCGGCCCGGACAGGAGACGCACAGCATGACAGCCCCGGAAGCCGAGAGCCTCCGCGCCCGCCCGGCACCCGCGCGGCGGTCCGAGTGGCGTGCCCAGGGCCCCGTCGTGGCGGTGGTCGCGGCGGGCGGCGCCCTCGGCGCCGTGGCACGCTACGGGCTCACCCTGGCCTGGCCCACGCCGGCCGGCGGCTTCCCCTGGGCGACCTTCTGGACCAACGTCACCGGCTGCGCCGTCATGGGTGTGTTCATGGTGCTGATCACCGACGTCCGGGCCGCGCACCGGCTGGTGCGCCCCTTCTTCGGCACCGGTGTGCTCGGCGGCTTCACCACCTTCTCCACCTACGCCGTCGACATCCGCAAGCTGATCGGCGCCGGCCACCCCCGCACCGGTCTCGCCTACCTCGTCGCGACCCTCGTCGCGGCGCTCGCGGCGGTGTGGCTGGCCTCGGTCGCCGCCCGCACGGTCCTCGTCCGGAGGCAGCGATGACAGCACTCGGCGGCCGGGCCCTGCGGCTCACCGTCCACATCGGCGAGGACGACACCTGGCACCACAAGCCCCTCTACTCCGAGATCGTGCACCGCGCGCACGCGGCCGGCCTCGCCGGGGCCAGCGTCTTCCGCGGCATCGAGGGGTTCGGCGCCTCCTCCCGTATCCACACCTCCCGGCTGCTCTCCCTGAGCGAGGACCTGCCGGTGGCGATCGTCGTGGTGGACACCGAGGAGCGTGTCCGGGCGTTCCTGCCGCAGCTGGACGAACTGGTCACCGAGGGTCTGGTGACCCTGGACGAGTGCGAGGTCATCCGGTACGTGGGGCGTGCGCCCGGCCCGGACGGGGCGAAGGGTAAGAAGCCGTAGTGAACTGGCTGCTGGTGATCGCCGGGGCCGTGGTCGGCGCCCCCCTGCGCTATCTCACCGACCGTGCCGTCCAGGCCAGGCACGACTCGGTCTTCCCCTGGGGCACCTTCGTGGTGAACGTCACCGGCAGCCTGATCCTGGGGCTGCTCACCGGTGCCGTCTCGGCCGGAGCCGCAGGTCCGCACCTCCAGCTGCTGATCGGCACCGGTCTGTGCGGAGCCCTGACGACGTACTCGACGTTCTCCTACGAGACCCTGCGGCTGACCGAGGCGGGCGCGGGGCTCTACGCTGCCGCCAACGTCGTCGCGAGCGTGGCGGCGGGGCTCGCGGCCGCCTTCGCGGGCGTCGGCCTCGCCGGCGCCCTCTGGAGCTAGGCGCTTGGCGTACGGCCGGGCATAGTAAGTACTGTCTACAGCACTGTCGACCAACTCTCCTCAGAACTGGATCCCATGAGCGCCATCTCCGTCGGTCAAGCCGTCGTCCTCGGAGTAGTCGAGGGGGTGACCGAGTTCCTCCCCGTGTCCTCCACCGGCCACCTCAAGATCGCCGAGGGGCTCATGAACATCCCCGTCGACGACAAGTCCGTCGTCGGTTTCTCGGCCGTCATCCAGGTCGGCGCCATCGCCGCCGTGCTCGTGTACTTCTTCAAAGACATCAAGCGGATCGTCTCCGCCTGGTTCCGCGGTCTGACCAACCGCGAGGAGCGCTACCACCACGACTACAAGTTCGCCTGGTGGGTGATCGCCGCGACCATCCCGATCGTCGTGGTGGGCCTCGCGGCCAAGCCGCTGATCGAAGGTCCCCTCGCCTCGCTCTGGGTGGTCGCCGCCTCCCTGATCGTCGGTTCCGGCGTGATGTGGGCCGCCGACCAGATGGGCCGGCACAAGCGCGGTGAGGACGACACCTCGTTCAAGGACGCGATGTGGGTCGGCTGCTCGCAGATCCTCGCCCTGCTGTTCCCCGGCTTCTCCCGCTCCGGCGCCACCATGTCCACCGCGCTCATCCGGGACCTGGACCGGGTCGCCGCCACCCGCCTGTCCTTCTTCCTCGGCATCCCGGCCCTCACCGGCGCCGGCATCTACGAGCTCAAGGACGCCCTCGGCGCGGGCGTCGGTGCCGCGCCACTCGCCATCGGCACCATCGTCTCCTTCGTGGTCGCCTACGCCTCCATCGCCTGGCTGCTGAAGTTCGTCGCCAAGCACTCCTTCAACGCCTTCGTGATCTACCGGATCGTCATCGGCGGCGCGCTCCTCGGCTTGCTCGCCACCGGCACCCTCAGCAGCTGAGCGAAGACCGCTGATCACCCACGGGGTGGGGGGGGGGGGGGGGGGGGGGGGGGGGGGGGGGGGGGGGGGGGGGGGGGGGGGGGGGGGNCCCCCCCCCCCCCCCCCCCCCCCCCCCCCCCCCCCCCCCCCCCCCCCCCCCCCGCCCCCCCCCCCCCCCCCCCCCCCCCCCCCACCCCGTGAATGTTTTCATACGACCCGCTTGACAGCCTGCCGCCGCGCGTCGCAGGATCGCTCCCGTGAACCTGTCAGACAGCCAGACAGGTGTGTCGGTACCGCGGCGCGTCAGCGCCATGGAAGCGGTCCTCGGCCACCTCCGCGGCGCCATCGAGCGCGGCGAGTACACCATCGGCGACAAGCTGCCCTCCGAGGCCGAGCTGTGCCGCACCCTGGAGGTGTCCCGGCCCGTCCTGCGCGAGGCGCTGCGCGCGCTGCAGACGATGGGCCTGACGGTCTCCCGCACCGGCAAGGGCACCTTCGTCGTCGCGAGCACGGTCGAGGACCCCACGTTCGGCGACTACGCGGCCAGCGACCTGCTGGAGGTGCGCCGCCACATCGAGCTTCCGGTCGCCGGGTACGCCGCCGTGCGCCGCACCCCGGAGGACCTGGACCGCCTGGCCCACCTCCTGGACCGGATGGAGCGGGAGACCGACACCACCGCGTGGGTCGCGATGGACAGCCTCTTCCACCTCGCCGTCGCCGAGGCCGCCCAGAACCCGGTCTTCCGCCGGGTCATCGAGGAGATCCGCGACGCGCTGGCGCGCCAGTCGGCCTTCCTGAACGAGCTGGGCGGGCGGCGCGAGCAGTCCGACCGGGAGCACCGGGCGATCGTCGAGGCGCTGATCGACGGCTCCGAGCACGACGCCGTCGAGGCGATGAGCCACCACCTCGACCGCGTCGAGACCACCCTGACCGACATCGTGCGAGCCGGGCGCCCGGACTCCGCGGCGGGCGGGCCCGCGGCATGAGTGCCCCACGCACCGCGACCTGGCCGGCGCCCGCCCCGGGCCCGCACCCCACCGGCCGCGCCCCGCGCCCGCCGAGGACGCGCGGCCCGGCCCCGAAGAACCCCGCGCACACGAGCCGGCACCCGGTCCCGGCGCGCACGTATCCCACCGGCGCCGGCGCGTGACCCGCGCCGCGACCCCCGACAAGCAGGCAGCCATGTACAACGGTTCCCCCGCGGACGCACCCCTGATCCGCGAGCCCCTCCACGCCCCCGTCGCCCACCTCGTCCGCGGCGGGGTCGTCGAGGGCATCCACTACGGCTCCGTCGTCGTCCTCGACGTCGACGGCCGGGTCAAGCTGCAGCTCGGCGACATCGAGGCCGCGTTCTACCCGCGCTCGGCCCTCAAGCCCGTCCAGGCCGTGGCCATGCTGCGGGCCGGGCTGCCGCTCGACGGCGACCTGCTCTCGCTGGCGGCCGCGAGCCACTCCGGCGAGGAGCGCCACCTCGCCGGCACCCGCCGGATCCTCGAACTCGCCGGGCTCACCGAGGACGACCTGCGCAACGTGCCCGACATGCCGTACGACCCCGTCGAGCGGGACGCCTGGGTCCGCGCCGGCAGGCAGCCCTCCCGCCTCGCCCAGAACTGCTCCGGCAAGCACGCCGCCATGCTGTGGACCGCCCGGCTCAACGGCTGGTCCCTGACGGACTACCTGGACGCCGCGCACCCGCTCCAGCGGGCCGTCGCCGACACCGTCGAGGACCTGACCGGCCAGCGGGCGGCCGGGGTCACCGTGGACGGCTGCGGCGCACCCCTGTTCGCCATATCCCTGCACGGCCTCGCCCGCGCCCTCTCCCGCATCACCTCGGCCGCCCCGGGCACGCCCGAGGCCCGGGTGGCGGACGCGATGCGCGAGCACGCCGAGACGGCCTCCGGCACCCGGCGCGACGTGGCCGCGCTGATGCGGGCGGTGCCCGGGCTGCTCGCCAAGGACGGCTTCGAGGGCGTCCAGGTGGCCGCGCTGCCCGACGGCCGGGCCGTCGCCGTCAAGATCGCCGACGGCGCGAACCGGGCGCGCGTCCCGGTCGCGGCGGCCGCGCTGGCCCGGGCGGGCGTCGACCCGGCCCTGCTGACCGGGTTCGCCGGTGAGCCGCTGCTCGGCGGCGGGGAGCCGGTCGGCTCCGTGCGGCCGGTGCGCGCGCTGGACCCCGTCGAGCTGCCGGCCTGCGCCTGACCGCCCCGCCGGTGACGCCCCGCGCCCCCGCCCGGGGCGCCGTCACTCCCGTACCCCAGACACCAGAAAGTGGTCCCGCACCCTCATGACCGCCGCCACCCGT
Source organism: Streptomyces sp. IBSBF 3136 (assembly GCF_036815105.1). Taxonomy (NCBI): domain Bacteria; kingdom Bacillati; phylum Actinomycetota; class Actinomycetes; order Kitasatosporales; family Streptomycetaceae; genus Streptomyces; species Streptomyces sp. IBSBF 3136. Next base: position 116,428 of record NZ_JAJSZC010000001.1, on the reverse strand, counting down.
AGCGAGCACGACCTGCTAGGCGACCGGGACGTACCCGCCGACGCCTACTGGGGTGTCCACACCCTGCGCGCGACGGAGAACTTCCCGATCACCGGCACCCCGATCGCCGCCTACCCGCACCTGATCGACGCCCTGGCCGCCGTCAAGGAGGCCGCCGCCCTCGCCAACGAGGAACTCGGCCTGCTGGAGCCCCGCAAGGCCGCCGCGATCGTCGCCGCCTGCCGGGAGATACGCGCCGGCGAGCTGCACGACCAGTTCGTCGTGGACGTCATCCAGGGCGGCGCGGGCACCTCGACCAACATGAACGCCAACGAGGTCGTGGCCAACCGCGCACTGGAACTGCTCGGCCACGCCAAGGGCGAGTACGCGCACCTGCACCCCAACGAGGACGTCAACCTCGGCCAGTCGACCAACGACGTCTACCCCACCGCCGTCAAGATCGCGACGGTGTTCGCGGTGCACGGCCTGCTCAAGGCGATGGCCGTCCTCCAGGACTCCTTCGCGCACAAGGCCGTCGAGTTCCGCGACGTGCTGAAGATGGGCCGCACCCAGCTCCAGGACGCGGTGCCGATGACCCTCGGCCAGGAGTTCTCGGCCTTCGCCGTGATGCTGGACGAGGACCGCAGCCGGCTCGCCGAGGCGGTGGAGCTGATCCAGGAGATCAACCTCGGCGCCACCGCCATCGGCACCGGACTGAACGCCCCGGCCGGCTACGCCGAGGCCGCCCGCAGGCACCTCGCCGCGATCACCGGGCTGCCCCTGGTCACCGCGGCCAACCTGGTCGAGGCCACCCAGGACTGCGGCGCCTTCGTCCAGATGTCGGGCGTGCTCAAGCGGATCGCCGTCAAGCTCTCCAAGAGCTGCAACGACCTGCGGCTGCTCTCCTCGGGCCCGCGCGCCGGCCTGGGCGAGATCAACCTTCCGCCGGTCCAGGCGGGTTCGTCGATCATGCCGGGCAAGGTCAACCCGGTGATCCCCGAGGTCGTCAACCAGGTCGCCTTCGAGGTGATCGGCAACGACGTGGCCATCACCATGGCCGCGGAGGCCGGGCAGCTCCAGCTCAACGCCTTCGAGCCGATCATCCTGCACTCCCTCTCCGAGTCGATCACCCATCTGCGCCGCGCCTGCCTGACCCTCGCCGAGCGCTGCGTGAACGGCATCACCGCCAACACCGAGGTGTTGCGCGCGACCGTGGAGAACTCCATCGGCCTGGTCACCGCGCTCAACCCGCACATCGGGTACACGGCCGCCACCGACATCGCCAAGGAGGCCCTGGCCACCGGCCGCGGCGTGGCCGAGCTGGTGCTGGAGAAGGGCCTGCTGCCCGCCGAGCGGCTGGCCGACCTGCTGCGCCCCGAGATCGTCGCCGGCACCGAGGCACCCGCCGCCTGACCTCCACCGGGGTTCGCGCGGGCCCCGGCGCGGGCTCGCGCGGTTACACGTCCGGACCGGCCGGAGGCACAATGGTGATCATGACAACGACGTCGTCCCTCGCCTTCCTGCCGGTCCTGGAGCGCATCGCCGAGGAGATGGAGCGCACGCCCGGCCGCGGGCGTCCCGCCGACTACATCCCGGCCCTCGCGGCCCGCGATCCCCGCAGCTTCGGCATGGCCGTCGCCGAGCTGGACGGCACCGTGTACGGGGTGGGGGAGTGGCGGCAGCCCTTCTCGACGCAGTCCATCACCAAGGTCTTCACGCTCGCCCTCGACCTGGCCCGCGAGGGCGACGAACTCTGGGAGCACGTCGGCCGGGAACCCTCGGGCAACCCGTTCAACTCGCTGGTGCAGCTGGAGTACGAGAACGGCATCCCGAGGAATCCTTTCATCAACGCGGGCGCGCTCGTCGTGACCGACCGCCTCCAGACCCGCACCGGGGACGCCTCCGGGGAACTGCTGGCCTTCCTGCGCGCCGAGAGCGGCAACCCCGCGCTGGACTTCGACAAGGAGGTCGCGGCCTCCGAGAACGCCGGCGGCGACCGGAACGCGGCCCTCGCGCACTTCATGGCGTCCTACCACAACATCGACAACGACGTGCCCGTCCTGCTCGACCAGTACTTCCGGCAGTGCTCCATCGCCGCCTCCTGCGCCGACCTGGCCCTCGCCACCACCTTCCTCGCCCGGCACGGCATCCGCTCCGACGGCACCCGGCTGCTCACCCGCAGCCAGGCCAAGCAGGTCAACGCGGTGATGCTGACCTGCGGCACGTACGACGCGGCCGGCGACTTCGCCTACCGGGTCGGCCTGCCCGGCAAGAGCGGGGTGGGCGGCGGGATCATCGCGGTCGTGCCGGGCCGGTGCACGCTGTGCGTGTGGAGCCCGGGTCTCGACGAACGCGGCAACTCGGTGGCGGGCGTGGCCGCCCTGGACCGGTTCACGACGCTGACCGGCCTGTCCGTGTTCTAGGTGTATTGACCCGCAGGGTTGTTGACGCGTCTGCCCGCGCGGGCCACCGACCGGTCACCCGGCGGCCCCGGCCCGGAGGGTCCCGCGTCGTCTCGCGGCCATCCCGCGTTGCCACGCTGCCCGCGTGCCGGCCAAGACCTTCCCCGTCGACCTCCGCCGCTGTCAGGTGCTCGGCCTGGCCGGTACCGCGTTCCTCGCCCTGGGCGGTGAGACCGCGGGCGCCCTGCCCGTCCGGGACCACCTCGCGCCCGCCTCCGCACAGGCCGCGCTCGGGCTGGTCGCGGTCTACTTCGGCGTCGTCCTGCTGACCGCCGCGTGGATGCTCCTCGGGCGGCTGGTGCGCGGGCCGCGCCCGCCCGCCCAGCGGTCCCTGCTGCTGGTCCTGGCCGTCTGGGCGGCTCCCCTGCTGCTCGCCCCGCCGCTGTTCAGCCGGGACGTCTACAGCTACCTCGCGCAGGGCGCCATGGTCGACGCCCACATGGACGTGTACACCCAGGGCCCCGCCCAGCTCGGCGGCCCGCTGGCCGACGAGGTCGCCCCGGTGTGGCAGCACACGGCCGCCCCCTACGGACCGGCCTTCCTGGCCCTGGCCTCCGTCCTGTCCGGCCTGACCCACGGCCGGCTGCCCGCGGGGCTGCTCGGCATGCGCCTGCTCGCGGTGCTCGGCGTGGCGCTCATGGCCGTGGCGCTGCCCCGGCTGGCCCGGCACAGTGGCGCCGACCCGGCCGCCGCCCTGTGGCTCGGCGCCCTCAACCCGCTGGTCCTGCTGCACCTCGTCGCGGGCGCCCACAACGACGCGCTCATGCTCGGCCTGCTGGGGCTCGGCCTGGTCGCGGCGTGCGGCCGGTGGCCCGTCCTCGGGGCCGTGCTCGTCACATCGGCGGCCCTGGTCAAGGCGCCCGCCGCGCTCGGCCTGCTCGCCGTCGTGGCCCTGCTGGTCCGCTCCGGCCGGCGCCCGTCGCACGCGATCGCGGTCACGGCGGCCACCGCCGCGGCGACCACGGTCACCGCGACCGCCGTGGCCGGCACGGGGTACGGCTGGGTCCACGCCCTGACCACCCCCGTCTCCCCGCACAACTGGGCGCTCACCAGCCTGCTCGGCCGGGTCACCCGCGCCCTGCTCGAACACCTCGGCAGCGGCCTGGCCCCGCTGGCGATCCCGGCCTGGCACCTGCTCGGCCTGGCGGCCACCGCGGTCGCCGTCCTGCTGATCTGGCTGCGGCTGCGCCCGCACCCGGTGTACGCCCTCGGCCTGAGCCTGCTGGCCGTCGCCGTCCTCGGCCCCGCGATCCGCCCCTGGTACGTGCTCTGGGGCCTGTTCCTGATCGCGGCCGCCGGACAGAGCGCCCCGGTACGGCATCGGGTCGCCGCCCTGGCCGGCGTCCTCGCCCTCGCCGTACTGCCCAGCGGCGGACCGGCGGACCCCGGCCGGCTGGTGCTCGCCGTCTCCGGCGCGCTGCTCGGCCTGGTCGTCCTGTGGCAGGCCCACCAGAGCGCCCGTACGCCCGTGCCGGGACGCACCGCATGAGCGTCCGGCCGGCACCGCGCACCGACCGGGGACGGCTGCTGCTCGTCCTCACGCTGGCCGCCGCCGTCAGCGCGTTCACGGCGACCGTCCCGCTGCTGCGCGACTTCTTCGACCTGCGCGTCTACTACGGGACCGTGCACACCTGGCTGGCCCATGGCGGCCGCATCTACGACTACCGGGTGCCGGGGACGGCGTACGGCTTCACGTACCCGCCGTTCGCGGCCCTCGCGCTGCTGCCGCTGGCCGCGCTGGGCAGGCCGGCCGCGATCGCCGCCTCCCTGCTGGTGAACCTGGCCGCGCTGGCGGTGGTGCTGCGGATCCTGGCCGGGCCGGGACGCCGGCGGTACGGCTGGTACCGGTGGTCGCTCGCCCTGTGCGCGCTGGCCCTGTTCGAGCCGCTGCGGGACACCTTCAGCTTCGGCCAGGTGAACCTGGTGCTCCTCGCCCTGGTCCTCACCGACTGCCGGCTGTTGTCGGCCGGGCGGGACCGCTGGGCGGGCGCCGGGACCGGGCTCGCCGCGGCCGTGAAGCTGACGCCCGCGCTGTTCATCGGCCTGCTGCTGCTCGCCCGGCGGTGGCGCGCGGCGGCGGTGGCGGCCGCCGTGGCCCTCGCCGCGACGGGGCTCGCCGCCTGGGCGGACCCGGACGCGTCGCGCTACTACTGGACCCGGGCGCTGTGGGACACCGGCCGGGTCGGCCGTCTCGACTACGTCTCGAACCAGTCGCTCCAGGGCGTCCTCGCCCGGCTCGGTGAACCGGACCGCGCGCCGTGGGCCGCGGCGGTCCTGCTGGTGCTCTGCGTGTGGGCGTGGCGCGCCGGTCGGGCCGCGGCGGCCGGGAACTGGGCGGCGGCCTTCGCCCTCACCGGGGCGGCGGCCTGTCTGGTCAGCCCGATCACCTGGGTGCACCACCTGGTGTGGCTGCTGCCTGCCTTCGTGGTCCTGGCGCGGGCCGGGCACCCGCGGCTCGCGGGCGCCCTGTACGCGGTGCTGTGCACCAGCGTGGTGTGGCTCTGGTTCGACGACGCCTCCGGCCCCGACGGGTTCGTCGGCGGCAACGCCTACACGTGGATCACGCTCGGTCTGCTGCTCGGCCTGCCGGTCGCTCAGCCGTCGGTGCTCCGGCCGTGCTTGGCCTTGAGCGCCCGTGTCACGGCCCACGCGCCGAGCCCCGCGAGCCCGGCGACGGCCGCGGTGCCCGTCCAGCCCGAGTCGTCGTCCGGCGCCGGCCCGGCCGTCGCCGCCACGGGCGCCGCGGACGCACCGGCGGGGGAGGCGGCGCGCAGCGCGTCCAGCGAGCCGACCGGATCCACCCGCCCGGCCGCCGCGAAACCCCAGTCGAGCAGCTGACGGGCCTCCTCGTAGACCTCGAACCCCCCGCCGTCCTGCGGGTTCATCACCGTGACGACGAGGGTGCGGCCGTCCCGGCGCGCGGCGGCGACGAGGGTGTTGCCCGCGTTGCTCGTGTAGCCGTTCTTGATGCCGACCAGCCCCGGATACGGCGCCACGCCGTCCTCGCCGGTCAGCAGCCGGTTGGTGTTCTCGATCGCGTACGGCCATCCGTCGCCGGGGAACTGGGCGTGCGCGGTGGAGCAGTACCGGGCGAAGTCGGGGTTGCGCAGGCCCTCGCGCCCGAAGACCGCCAGGTCGAAGGCGGAGGAGACCTGCCCGTCGGCGTCGTAGCCGTCGGGGGAGACCACATGGGTGTCCAGGGCGCCCAGCGCGCGGGCCTTGGCCTGCATCCTGGTGGCGGTGCGCTGCCAGCCGCCGCCCAGCGAGGCGAGCACGTGCACGGCGTCGTTGCCGGAGCTGAGGAAGACGCCGCGCCACAGGTCGGCCACCTGGTAGGTGTGGCCCTCCTCGACACCGACCAGGCTGCTGCCCTCGCCCACGTCCTCCAGTTCCTCGTACCGGACCGTGTGCTGCCGGGTGGCGGGCAGGCCGGGCAGCACGGTGAGGGCGAACAGGGTCTTCAGGGTGCTGGCGGGCGGCAGCCTGCGGTGCGCGGCGTTCGCGGCCAGGACCTCGCCGCTTCCGGCGTCGGCCACCACCCAGGAGAGCGCGGAGACCTCCGGCACTTCCGGGGCACCGCGGCGGGTCCGGACCTGGGTGCCCGGGTGGAAGAGCAGGGACGGCTGCGGCACGGCCGCCCGTGGTCGTGGGGGCGCGGGATCCCCCGCACGGTGCGCGGTGGCGGCGGCGGCCGGCGAGAGTGCCAGCACACCCGCCACACACAGGGAACAGGCGGAGACGGCCGTCCGACGAGAGAATCCGGTGATCATACGATCAACCTAAGAAGGATGGCGCGGAGTGGCGCGCTGCCCGGGCCGGACGGCCCAGTGGAGCAACCCGGATGCCGCACGCGGCCGCCCCGGGCGCGGCTCAGCCCGCCGGCAGCGTCGGCTGGACGCGGCGCAGGAAGGCGGCGTTGCCGGGCGTCTCCCGCATCCGCTCCAGCAGCGTCTCCAGGGCGGCCGGCCCGCCCTCCCGGGAGCGCAGCGCTCGGCGCAGTCCCCGGGTGGCCGTCAACTCGGCCGGAGTGAGGAGGAGTTCCTCGCGGCGGGTACCCGTGGCGTCGATGTCCACGGCCGGGAAGAGGCGCCGGGCGGCCGCCTCCCGGTCCAGGCGCAGCTCCATGTTGCCGGTGCCCTTCAGCTCCTCGAAGAAGTAGCCGTCGGCGCGGGAGCCGGTGTCCACCAGGACGGTGGCGAGGATGGTGAGCGAGCCGCCCTCCTCGGCCGCGCGGGCGGCACCGAAGAACCGCTTGGGCCCGAGCAGCGCGCCCGCGTCGACACCGCCGCTCAGGGTGCGGCCGCCGGCGGCCGCCGCGTTGTTGTGCGCCCGGCACAGCCGGGTCAGCGAGTCCAGCAGTATGACGACGTCCTCGCCGGCCTCGACGAGCCGCTTGGCCCGCTCGATGACCAGCTCCGCCAGGGCGATGTGCTCCTTGGGCGCCCGGTCGAAGGTGGAGGCGTACACCTCGCCGCGCACCGAGCGGCACATCTCGGTGACCTCCTCGGGCCGCTCGTCCAGTAGGACGACCATCAGCCGGCACTCGGGGTGGTTGCCGGCCACGGCGGCGGCCAGTTGCTGGAGCAGCACGGTCTTGCCGCTCTTCGGCGGAGCGACGATCAGCCCGCGCTGGCCCTTGCCGACCGGCGCGAACAGGTCGGCGACGCGTCCGGCCGCACCGGACGCCGGGTGCTCGAGCCGGATCCGCTCGTGCGGGTGGAGCGGGGTGAGGTCCTGGAAGCGGCGACGGCCCCGCGAGTCGTCAGGGTCGCCCCCGTTGACGCGCGTGACCTCGGTCAGCGCGCGCTGCGCCCCGCGCACGCCCTCGACGAGGTCACCCCCGCGCAGGCCGTGACGGCGGATCAGCGCGGGTGGCACCTGCGGGTCGGCGGGGGAGGACAGGCAGGTCACGGCCCGCAGGTGCCCCTTCCCGTGCGCGTCGATGTCGAGGACACCGGCGACGGTCGGCGCGGCCGGCGCCCGCTGTACGTGCGGGGGTTCGAGTGTGGTGGTCATGGTGGTCCTTTCACGGACTCGGGTACGGGAGGAAGCAGAGGGGGGAGGGAGGAAGCGGGCCGCGCGACGGGAGGGCGTAGGTGCCTCCGGGCGACCACGGGAACAGCACCCCGCGACGAGGTGATGAGAGGCGGCTGACGCGCCGGGTCGCGAGACGACGGCCGGATCAGCGCCAAGAGAGGAGAACGGCACCGGCGCCCTCAAGGGGGCGAGCACGAGTACCGCAAGCACCGTACCACTGCACGGCACGGCGCCGCTTCGATTACGTCAACACCTCTTGTGCGCGGCCTGTTCCCGAGGTGTCGAGCGGGCGACCGTACCGAGTCGCGTGTCCTGACGTGTCACCGGTCCGCATCAGATGTCCGCACACCATAACGATCCAGGTCCACAAGGGACTTGACCGGTGGACCTGCTCTATTGTCACGACATGTCCACGCCACCCCAGCCCCCGCAGCCGGACGACCGGCCCACACCGCAACCCGCGGCTTCCGCGCCGCAGCCCGACCCGCAGCCGGGGCCCTCCGCGCCGCAACCCGCGCAGCCCGCACCCCAGCCGGGTCAGCCCGCGCCACAGCCGGGCCAGCCCGCGCCACAGCCGGGCCAGCCCGCGCCCCAGCCGGTGATACCTGCTCAGCCCGCGGCCTACTCCTACCCGCATCCGCAGTCACCTCCGCCGGGAGCCTTCTACGCGCAGCCGACGCTCGTCGGGCAGCCGGGGCAGCCGCAGGTGGGTGTGCCCGGGAATCCCTACGCGCAGCCGCCGCAGTACGCGCAGGTGCCGACCCCGCCGTCCGGCGGTGGCGGAGCCGGGCGGGCGGTGCTGTGGGTCGCCGTCGGCGCGGTCGTCGCCTCCGTCGCCTGGGCGGCCGGTGTGTTCCTGGTCGGCGGCCGGGGCGACAGCGCCGACCTGCGCGGCTACTCGGCGCCCTCCGACATGTGCTCGAAGGCCGACTACTCGTCCTTCAAGGACGAGTACCCCGAGAGCGACTCCTCGCCGACCCACAACTCCCTCAAGGAGAAGGCGCTGGACGAGAGTTTCTGCAGCGTCAACCTCAAGAAGACCGGCTCCTCCTACGCGGACGCCTATCTGTCCATCCAGGTCGACCTCCACCGCAGCACCGACCCCGGGCCGGAGTTCACGGCCACCTGGAAGAACTACGACGAGAGCCACACCGGTTACGACGTCAACGAGGTCAAGGGCATCGGTGACGAGGCCTACCTGGTCAGCCAGGACACCACCAGCGGGTCCTCCAGCGGCTCGCGCTACGCCACCCTCGCCGTGCGCGACGGCTGGGTGACGTACACGATGAGCTACAGCGCCTACCTCAGCTCCTACTCCCAGGACAAGACCCCGCCCGGGATCAGCGACGTGTCCGACTGGCTGAAGACGGACACCAGGGCCACCCTCGAACAGCTCAAGGACTGAACGGCCGGTCGGCCCGGCGCAGGTCAGAGGGACCGGGCCGCCGCCTCCTTCGCGATCTGCTCGAACCGCGCGCCCATGGCCTCGGCGAGGGCGTGGGCGCCCGACAGCGGACGCACCATGACCATGAAGTCCTCGATCAGACCGGCCTCGTTCACCCGCAGGAAGTCGCAGCCGGTCAGCTCCCGCTCGCCGACCCGGGCCGTGAAGACCAGCGCGTGCTCCGGGCCGTCCGGGGCGCCGATCTCCCGGGTGTACCGGAAGTCCTGGAACACCTCGGAGACCGCGCGCAGGATCGCCGCGGTGATCGCCTTGCCGTGGTACGGCTTGAAGACGACCGGGCTGGTGAAGACGACATCGTCGGCCAGCAGCGCCTCGACGGCGTCCAGGTCGCCCGCCTCGACCGCCTCGCGGAACGCGCGCATCCGATCACCTCGTATAGTCAACTAATTGAATAGGTGCGGAGGAGATTAGTCGCCTGCTGCTAGCGTGTCCACATGTCGCTGAAGTACGCCGTCCTGGCCGCCCTGCTGGAGGGCGAGGCCTCGGGCTACGAACTGTCCAAGGTGTTCGACGTCTCGCTCGCGAACTTCTGGCCGGCCACCCCGCAGCAGCTGTACCGGGAGCTGGAACGCCTGGCGCAGGACGGGCTCGTCGAGGCCCGGACGGTGCAGCAGGAACGCCGGCCCAACAAGCGCATGTTCACCCTCACCGAGGCCGGCCGGAGCCAGTTGCGCTCCTTCGCCGCCGAACCGCCGAAGCGGCCCACCGCCGTGCGCGACGAACTCCTCATCAAGATCCAGGCCATGGACGGCGGCGACCCGGCGGCGACCCGGGCCCTGGTCGAGGAGCGCAGGGGCTGGGCGCGCGGCAAGCGCGACCGCTACGAGCGGGTGCGTGAACGCCTCCTGGACGGGCGGACCGAGGAGGAGTACCTGCGCACGGCCGACCGGATCGGCCCCTACCTCACCCTCATGGCCGGTATCGCCTTCGAGGAGGACATCCTGCGCTGGTGCGAGCGCGTTCTCGGGGTCCTGGAGCAGCGGATCACCCCCGGAGCGGCGTGATGTTCGGTCCCGACGGCCCCACACTGCGCGAACTCGCCGTGCAGGCACTGTCGTCCGTCGAGCACGGCTACGACCTGCTGGCCCCGAAGTTCGACCACACCCCCTTCCGGACCTCCGAGCGACTGCTTGACTCCGTCGCCGAGGCGCTGCGCCCGCTCGGGCCGTTCCACGACGGGCTCGACCTGTGCTGCGGCACCGGCGCAGGGACCGGTGTCCTGGCCCGGCTGTGCCGCCGCGGCGTCACCGGCCTCGACTTCAGCGCGGGGATGCTCGACGTGGCCCGGCGGCGCGGTCCGGCCGCGGGCCCGGACGTCGCCTGGGTGCGCGGCGACGCCCGGGCCCTGCCGTTCACCGCCGCCTTCGACCTGGTGGTCAGCTTCGGGGCGTTCGGGCACTTCCTGCCCCGCGAACTGCCCGGACTGTTCGGCCAGGTGCACTCGGTGCTGCGGCCGGGCGGGCGGTTCGCCTTCCCGGTCCTCGCCCCGCCCCGGCCCTCCGGCCTCGGCTACTGGACGCTGCTCGGCTTCGACACGGTGATGCGGGTGCGCAACGTCCTGTGGCGACCGCCGTTCGTCATGTACTACCGGGCCTTCCGGCTCGGTGACGTCCTGGCGGAGCTGGGACGCGCCGGTCTCGCGGTCGAGCTGCGGGCGCTCCCCGAGTTCGGGCGGCGCGCCGACGGCGGCCCGCGCGCCCGGCTGGTGGTGGCACGCCGGACGGCCGCGGGCGGCCCGGGTCAGCCCGCGGCAGGCAGCGTGAACTCGTAGACCAGCGCGTCCCGTTCGGCGTCCACCACCAGCTCGGTTATCTCCAGCGGGCGCGCGTACTGGTCGTGCACCCGCCGGGTCACCCGGACCGACGAGGCGTCGCCGAGCTGGGTGATGGAGTCCCGGTGGTGCAGCGTCAGGCCGGCCTTGCGCATCCAGTCGTAGGCCCGGCGCAACTGCGCGGGGGTGGCGCCGTCGGCCCGGTCCCGGTAGCGGCCCAGCTCCGCGACCTCGGCCAGCGCCACGGCGGAGAACGAGGTCACCGCGGTGCGCAGCGACCGGCCGTCCGGCGTGGCCGACCGGTAGCGGTGCACCAGCGTCGGTCGGCACGGGGCCAGGCGCAGCGCCGTCGCGTGGTCCGGCGGGGGTGCCTCCCAGGCCACCGTCGCCCGGTCCACCGCCCAGGGGTCGGCCGTCCGGGCACCGACCGGGAAGGTGAGGGAGGCCGGATCCTCGACCGGGCCCCCGGGCAGGGTCGCGTGGCTGCCGCGCCGGTCGGTGGTGACGACGCCGCCGCGGCGCAGCACCTCGAGGGCCTGCCGGACGGTCTCCCGGCTGACCTCGAAGTGCCGGGCCAGATGGCGCTCGCCCGGCAGCCGTTCGCCGGGCGGGATGGTGCCGTCGTGCAGTTCGTCCAGCAGTAGGGACGCGACCCTCCAGTACAGGGGCCGGCCGTCGGTCTGCGGGGGGTCGTGCGGGGTGGTGCGGGCCATGCCGCGCCTCCTGTTGGTGACAAGACGTAGCCGTGCGGGCTCATTGCGCGACCACATCTAGCATTGGTCTAAACCACAAGGGAAGAGCGGTCCGCCGGTTCGGCCGAAACCCACCCTGCGCTATCCACCCGTCACAGCGGGTCGCCAGTGGCGCTCGCCCGCACCGCCCCGCCGCGACCGCCCGTGAGCCGCGGGCCCACCGGCCCTCCGTGCGGCCCGCCGGACCCCGTCCGGGGCCGGTGAACCCGACGCCGGCGCCGGACCGGTTGTGTCCGAAAGCCCGCCGGCGGACCCGCCGCCCCGCAGGCGTAGGTGCGCAGCCTGCACGGCCTGCGCACCTTTCAGGCGTACGAGCGCAGTCGGCACGGCCTGCGTACCTCTCAGGCGTACGAGCGCAGCCAGCGCAGCTTGCGTTCCTCCTGGAACGGGCCACCGCCCTCGTGGTCGTTGAACTCGTACACTTCGATCGCCTTGTCCTCGTGGGCCCAGGCGTTGAACGCCGCGAACACCGTGGACGGCGGGCAGGTCTGGTCCTCCAGGGCCGCCGAGAAGAGGGCGGGGGCCCGGCCGCGCGCCGCGAAGTGCACGCCGTCGAAGTAGGAGAGGGTGCGCAGGACGTCGGCCGCCCGGCCGCGGTGCGTCTTGAGGAACAGACCTATCTCCCGGTACGGATGCCGGTCCGTGACCGTCACGGCGCGCGGGAAGTCGCACAGGAACGGCACGTCCGGGGCGACCGCGACCAGGTCCGGGACGAGCCCGCCGACGGCGAGCGCGATGCCGCCGCCCTGGCTCTCACCGATCACCGCGGTGCGCGCGGCGTCCGTCAGGGGGTGCGTACGGGCCGCCTCGACGGCGCGTACGGCGTCGGTGAACACCCGGCGGTAGTAGTAGTTCTCCGGTGCGTCGACACCCCGCGTCATGAACCCGGGGTACGCGGGCGCGGCGCCCACCGGGTCCGTCGTGCCGCCACCGCCGCCCCAGGCGCTGCCCTGCCCGCGGGTGTCCATCACGAAGTGCGCCCGGCCCGTGGACGCCCACAGCAGCTTCTCGTGCGCGAGTCCGCGCCCTCCGCCGTAGCCGATGAACTCCACCACCAGCGGGAGCGGTTCGGAGGCCGCGGCGGGCAGCCGCAGCCAGCCACGGACCGGGTGGCCGCCGAACCCGGCGAACGTCACGTCGAGGACCCGCACGGTGGAAAGCCCGGTGTCCACCGGCTCGAAGCGGACGTCCAGTTCGTGCTCGCGCGCCTTCTGGAGCGTCTTGCCCCAGAAGGCGTCGAAGTCCTCGGGCGCGCCCGACTCCCCGTGGTACGCGCGCAGTTCGTCGATCGGGAGGTCGAACAGGGCCATCGGCAACCGCCTTCGGGCAGGGGGTGGGAGAAAGCGTGATCTCACCGTACGGCGGTGGTCGGACGGCCCGCCAGACGCGTGCCGTCCGCTGCCCTGCTGCCGTCTGCGTGCCGGCGGCCGCTCTCTTGGCCCGGGCGGTGAAATCGCTTGCCGTGCGGGCCCGGTGAAGGCGCGCACCGGGGGCCGGCCGCCGTGGCGGGCCCGCCGGTCAGGTCCTCGGCTGGGTCCACTTCGGTCCTGTGCGGGCCCACGCCCGCTCCCACTCGGCCATCCGGTGCCGCAGCGCGATCCGGCGCTCCACGGCATGCCCGAGCAGGACCACGGCCGCCGCGCCGCCCGCCGCGCACACGCCCACCGTCACCGTGTGCTGCCATACCGCGACGTCGTCCGGGGGCGGTGCCGCACTGCGGCCCCGGGTGTCGAACCACACGGTCACCTCGTCCCCCGGGCGGGTGCCCGCCGGCACCCGGGCCTGCGTGGTCCGTACCCCCTTGCCCGGCTCGGTCCAGCGGACCATGGCCTGGTAGGGATGTTCGCGGTCGCCCTGCACGGCGTGCAGCCGCCGGGCCGGCGCGGCGACCACCTCGGCCCGCACGTGGTGACGTTCGGAGCGCTCCGCGACCGCCACGGTCTGCGCCCGGTCGTGGGCGCGCAGCCCGGCCGCCACCCCGACCAGGGGCGCGACCACGAACAGCAGGACGGAGACGATCAGCACCGCCCATGCCTCCACGACGTCCGACCGCCGCCGCAGCGGATTGCGCCGCCACCGCCAGCCACGCACCCCGGTCCGCATGCCCACCTCCTCGCCGCCGGAGGCCCGGGCCGTGTCACCGGCTCGTCCGCCCCCGCGGCCGTGCACGAGCGCCCACACCCGTCACGTACCCCGTACGGCGCACCTCGTTCACCCCGCCCACAGCGACTTCAAGCCTCATGCGGCACGACCGCGGCCACGCGCCACCGGGCGGGTGCGGGCTCCCGGGCGGCGGGTCCGGCCCGGCCGGGTGCGGCCCGGCCAGGTGCGGCCCGCGCCCCGTGTTCAGCCGAAGCGTTCGATGCGGATCCGGTCGACCGGCTGGCCGGCCTCGACCAGCAGGCGGGAGGCGTGCTCGGCGAATCCGTTGGAACCGCAGACGTAGGCCTCCCAGCCGCCGTGCGGCCGCTCGGCCAGGAGCGGCGCCAGCTGGGCGGCCGCCAGACGGCCCACCGGCACCCCCTGGGGAGCGCTGCGCGTGTACACGGCCGTCGTCTCCGCGCCCAGTTCCCGGGCGTAGATCAGGTCCTCGGGGCCGCGCGCCGACACCAGCATCCGCAGCGGCACGGCGAGCCCCCGGGCCCGGTGGTGCCGCACCATCGACATCAGCGGCACGATCCCGGAACCGGCGCCGAGCAGCAGGGCGGCCCGGTCGCCCGGCCAGGCGAAGAAGCCGCTCAGCGGGCCGCGCACCTCGACCGTGTCGCCTGGCCTGGCCAGCGTGTGGAACCAGCTCGACACCTCTCCGTCCGGCACGTGGTCGAGGGTGAGCTCGATGTGGCCGGAGTCGTCGGGGGCGGAGGCGATCGAGTAGTGGCGCTGGGCCACGTAGCCGTCCGGCGCGGTCAGCCGCAGCATCAGGTGCTGCCCGGGCAGGTGCCCGGCCCAGCCGGGCACCGCGAGCCGGAAGGTCGCCGCGCGCGGGGTCTCGCGCCGGATCTCCGTCAGCGTGGCCGTCTGCCACACCGCCGCCACCTGGCCGCTGACCGCGATGCGGCCGGGCACGGCGAAGCGCGACGGGGGAGTGAAGGCCGTCGTCACCGTCTCAGTCACCGGAGTACCGCTGCTCCTCCCACGGGTTGCCCCGCTCGTGGTAGCCGTTCTGCTCCCAGAAACCCGGCTCGTCGTGGTCGAGGAGCCTGATGCCCGCGATCCACTTGGCGCTCTTCCAGAAGTACAGGTGCGGCACCAGCAGCCGGGCCGGCCCGCCGTGCTCGGGCGCGAGCGGCTCGCCGTCGAACTCCCAGGCGATCCAGGCGCGCCCGCCGATGAGGTCCGCGAGCGGCAGGTTGGTGGTGTAGCCCGTGTGGGAGTAGGCGACCGCGTGGGTGGCCGTCGCCCGGGGCCGGACCGCATCGAAGAACGTGTCCAGCGAGACACCGCCGAAGCGCACCCCGAACTTCGACCAGCCGGTCACACAGTGGATGTCGCCCGCGTACGAGGATGCGGGCAGGGCGCGCGCCTCGTCCCAGTGCCACGTCCGCGGCCGCTCCACCAGCCCGTCGACGCGGAAGGACCAGTCGGTCGGCGTGAGGTGGGGGGTGACCTCGGCGGACAGGACGGGCCAGTCGTCCCTCGCGTCGTACTGCCCCGGTGGCAGCCCTGGGTCGACGACGCGCGGGCGCCCCGTGAAGCCTCGGGTGACGTTCATGCTTCAACCGTACCTGTCGTCGCGGGCGCTCCGTCCCAGGTCACCGCCCCGATCATTACATGCTCATGAACGGCCGGCGGGCCGGGAATAGCCGCCCCCCGCGCCTCCTTGCACGCTGAGTGCCGGCCGGTGTGCCGGTGACGGCCCGAACGGAAGCGAGGAACGAGGATGCCCGAGGCGAACCGGATCGCCCTGACCGAGGCGGCACGGGGTGCCGCGGACGACGCGGCCCCGGCGGGGGCCGGCGCACCGCACGTCCTCGACAACCCCGCCCTCGCCTCCCTCACCGGCCCGCACGCCCGCTTCGCCGAGCGGCGCGGCCGCGTGCTGCGCTACCCGGTCGACGTCTCCCCGTGGCTGGCCCTGCCCGCCGAGCCGGACGCCGGCGACTGGGCCGACCTCGCGGCACTGGCCGGCCCCGGCGCCGAGGTGCCGCTGCCCGGCTTCCGGGGGCAGGTGCCGGACGGTTGGGAGGTCACCTTCCGGATGGAGGGCGTCCAGTTCGTGGACGACGGTCTCGCCGCCGCCCCGGACCCGGAGGCGGTGCGCCTCGGGCCCGCGGACGTCCCCGAGATGCTCGACCTGGTGGCGCGCACCCGGCCGGGCCCGTTCCTGCCGCGCACCATCGAACTCGGCACCTACCTCGGCATCCGCCGCGGGGGCGCGCTCATCGCCATGGCGGGAGAGCGGCTGCACCCGCCGGGCTGGACCGAGATCAGCGCGGTCTGCACCGACCCGGCGCACCGTGGCGAGGGCCTCGCCACCCGGATGATCCTCGCGGTCGCGCACGGCATCCGGGAGCGCGGCGAGACCCCGTTCCTGCACACCAGCGCGGAGAACGGCAACGCGATCCGGCTCTACGAGTCCCTCGGCTTCCGGCTGCGCCGCCGTACCGCGTTCCTGGCCGCGCGGGCGCCCGAGCCGCAGGCCGACGCGCGGGAGGCCGCCGTACCGGTCGCGTGAGCGCCCGGCCTGGACCCGGCGCGCGGACCGGCAGGCGGACCCGCCCGCGCGAAGCCACCGAGAACCCGGTGCGCGGACCGGCGGGCGGACCCACCCGCGCGAACTAACCGCGAACCGGGCGCGGACCGGCGGGCGGACCCGCCGCGTGGACCCACCGCGCGGACCGGCGCACGGACCCACTCAGCGGACCGGCGGGCGGACCCACCTACACGGGCCGCCGCGAACCCACCCCGCGGACGGGGCCCGAGCCCCGCGCCGGGCGCTGAAGGTCAGCCGGCGCCGGACGGGGCCGCGTTGTACCGCTCCAGGTAGGCCGCGAAGCGGACCAGGTCGTCCTCCGGCCAGCCGGCCAGCCGGTCCCGGAAGGCGGCCCGGCGGCTGCGCGTCACCTGGGCGAGGATGTCCCGCCCCGCCCCGGTCAGGTGCAGCACCTGGACGCGGTGGTCGCCGGGGTCCGGGCGCCGCTCGATCAGCCCGGCCCGCTCCAGCGCGGCCACCTGGCGGCTCACCGTCGACTTGTCCAGGGCGTAGTGCGCCGCCAGGTCCGTCGCCCGGCAGCCGCCGCTCTCCTCCAGGTGACCGAGCAGGGTGTACGACACCAGCGACAGCTCGGGGTGCATGCGCCCGGCCGAGGCCCGGGCCCGGCGGGCGAAGATCGTCATCTCGCGCTGGATCGTCTCCACGGCCGTCTGCGCCGCCGTCACGGGATCACCTCCTGGGCACCTGCGGGGGCACCGCCTCCGTACCTCAGTTGCATAGTACAACTGGGTGCGCTGGGATAGGGTGGCCGCCCGGTCGCTGACGGTACGCGGCCGCGCGCCACGAGGGGATGAGACCGGCTTCCATGGCAGCACCGCCCTCCGAATCGCCGCCCCCGTCGGCCACCGCCCCCGATGTCGTCGCCGCCGTCGTCTCCGCGCTGCGTGCCGCCGGGTGCGTCTTCGCCGAGGAGGAGGCGGAGTTGCTCCTCGCGGCCGCCCGGACCCCGGAGGAACTGACCGCGATGGTGGACCGGCGCGTCGCCGGGCTCCCGCTCGAACACGTCCTGGGCTGGGCCGAGTTCCACGGTCTGCGCATCGCGGTGGAGCCGGGCGTCTTCGTCCCCCGGCGCCGTACCGAGTTCCTGGTCGACCAGGCGCTGGTGCGGGCTCCGCACGCCCCGGTCGTCGTCGACCTGTGCTGCGGTTCCGGTGCGCTCGGCGCCGCCCTGGCCGCCGCGCTCGGCGCGGTCGAGGTGCACGCCGCCGACATCGACCCCGCCGCCGTGCGCTGCGCCCGCCGCAACCTCGCCCCGTACGGCGGCCTGGCCTATCTGGGCGACCTGTTCGACGCCCTGCCGGCCGGGCTGCGCGGCCGCGTCGGCATCCTCACCGCCAACGTGCCTTACGTGCCCAGCGACGAGGTGGCGCTGCTCCCCGCGGAGGCCCGCGACCACGAGCCGAAGACCGCCCTCGACGGCGGTGCGGACGGCCTCGACGTGCTGCGCCGGGTGGCCGCCGGGGCGTCCGAGTGGCTCGCGCCCGGCGGCTGTCTGCTGACCGAGACGAGCGAACGCCAGGCTCCGGCCGCCGTGGCGGCCTTCCGGGACGCGGGCCTGACGGCGCGTCTCGCGGAGTCGGAGGAGCTGTACGCGCACGTGGTGATCGGCGTACGGCGCTAAGGGCCGGTCGCGAAAGCGGTCCTCTGCCGTGCGACGCCCGGCACGCACGCTCGCCGCACCGCCCGGAGGTCCGGCTACGCCCAGCCCCGGGCGCCGGCTACCGCGGGGACGGGCCGGGCAGTTCCTGCGCGCGGGCGATGAGCAGCGCCACGTCGTCGTGGTTGTCCGGGTGGTGCAGCGTCCGCAGCAGCAGGTCGCAGGCCTCCTCCAGCGGCCGAGGCGGGCCGTCGAGCAGGGACAGCAGGAGGTCCAGGCGCTCGTCCAGTGAGTGGCGGCGGGTCTCGACCAGCCCGTCGGTGTAGAACACCAGCTCGTCGCCCGGCTCGAAGTCGACGGTCACCGTGGAGAACTCCACCCCGCCCACCCCGAGCGGCACCCCGGTGGGCAGGTCCAGCAGTTCGGGCGGCCGGCCGGGACGTACCCGGGCCGGAGGCAGATGGCCGGCGTTGGCGATCCGGCACTGGCGCAGGTGCGGGTCGTGGACGGCGTACACGCAGGTGGCGATGGAGTGGTCGAGGGCCGAGGTCGTCTTGTCCAGGTGCTCCAGCAGCAGCGCCGGGTCGAGGCCGAGCGAGGCGAGCGTGGTGGTCGCGGTGCGCAGCCGGCCCATGGTGGCGGCGGCGCTGATGCCGCTGCCCATCACGTCGCCGACCACGAGCGCCGTACGGCCGCCGTCCAGCGGGATGACGTCGAACCAGTCGCCGCCGACCTCGCTGGTGGCGCCCGCCGGCTGGTAGCGGGAGGCCACCTCGAGGCCGGT
The DNA here is from genome assembly GCF_036815105.1 of Streptomyces sp. IBSBF 3136. NCBI lineage: Bacteria > Bacillati > Actinomycetota > Actinomycetes > Kitasatosporales > Streptomycetaceae > Streptomyces > Streptomyces sp. IBSBF 3136. The sequence continues at coordinate 97,867 of NZ_JAJSZC010000001.1, read as the reverse complement.
CGTCACCGGCGGATGGCTGGGCAGCAGGCTGCGTTGCAGGGTGAGGGCGGTGTTGCGGGCGTTCTGGTACCAGCGGGCGTTGTCGATCTGCACGGCCGCGCGGGCTGCCAGCTCCCTGGCCAGCAGGAGGTCGTCGTCGCCGAACGGCTCCGGGGTGCGGGTGCGCTTGAGGTCGAGGGCGCCCAGCACCTCGCCGCGCGCGATCAGCGGCACGGCGAGGTACGAGTGCAGGCCCGCCCGGCCCAGCGACTCGGCCGCCTCGGGCGAGCGGGCGATCCGCGGCAGGTCCTCGTCCTTGACCTGCGGCACGAGCACGGCCTCGCCGGTGCGGACGCACTGGGTGACCAGCCGGTCGGGCGCGTAGCGGGCGATGTGGCCGGGCGGATCGGCGGCGCACACGGCGTCCGACGCTTGCGCGGGACGCACCGCGAGCGCCCGGATCACCGCGGACTCCGACGGGCCCAGCGTGCTCGGCCGGCCCTCCACGACCGCGTCCAGCAGGTCCACGGCGGCGATGTCGGCAAGCGCCGGTACGGCGACCTCGGCCAGCTCGCAGGCGGTGCGCTCCAGCTCCAGCGTCGTGCCGATCCGGGCGGAGGCGTCGGCGATGATCGCGAGCCTGCGGCGCGCGGCCTCGGCCTCGACGGAGGCCCGGTGCTGCGCGGTGATGTCGACCAGGGAGGCCGCGACGCCGAGGACGTTGCCCATCGAGTCCTCCAGGCGGTACAGCGACAGCGCCCAGGTGTGGTCCTCGTCCGGATCGGCCGGGGTACGGCCGACGACGGGCCTGTCGATCAGCGGCACACCGGTCTCCAGCACCCGGCGGGCCGCGTCCTCCAGGGTGCCGGCCTCCAGCCGGGGCACGACCTCGCGCAGCCTGCGCCCGACGTGCTCGGCGGCGGGCAGCCCGTTGATCGCCTCCAGGGCCGGGTTGACCGAGACGAACCGCAGCTCGGTGTCCAGGACGGCCAGTCCCATGGGTGACTGCCGCACCATCCGCTCGGACAGCGCCACGTCCTGCTCCAGCCGCCGTACGGTCGACTGGTCGGCGGCGAGCCCCAGCGCGTACACGTCGCCCCGGTCGTCCAGCAGCCGCATGTTGCGGAACTCCACCAGCTTGGTGGTGCCGTCCTTGTGCCGGATCGGGAAGCCGCCGGCCCAGCTCTGGCCGGTGCGCATGACGTCGGCGAACAGCTTGCCGACGAGCTCGATGTGCCCCTCGTTCACCATCAGCCGGGCGGCGTACTGGCCCAGCGCCTCCCGCGCGCTGTAGCCGAACAGCTCCTCGGCCTGCGGGCTCCACAGCACGATGCGGCCGTCGGTGTCCAGCACCACCGACGCCACGCTCAGCACGTCGAGCAGCCCGCCCGGCCGCACCGGCCCGCGCGCGGGTTCGCCGCCCGCGGCCGCCGGAGCCTCGGCTGCACTCATGCCACGCACCGCCTTCGCCCGTCCGCACGGCACGTCGTCCCCCGTGCCGACTCCCCTTGTTCCACCGCGCTCACACCAGACTCTCCGCCGCCGTCGCCGACTATGTCCACCATCTCTCAACACGACGGCGCACGTACGCCGAAGTCCGCACACCGGCGGGCGCCCCGAGGGCTCCGCCGACGGTGCCGCGCCGCGGCCGCCGCCCGCGGAGCCCGTGGAGGGAGCGGCCCCCGCGGGCCGTGAGAGTTCACGCCCATGTTGCTCGGTTGGTCTGTACATGACCACGCGACACGGCCAGACTGTCCGCCGTCCGAGTGTCCCCACCCCCCGTTCGAGGAGCCGGCCATGCCCGCGTCCGCCCGGCAACGTTGCCACGCAGTCCTCTCCGGACTGGTCACCCTGGCCACCGCCGCCGTCGTGTCCTTCGCCGCACCCGCGCCGGCCTCGGCCGCCGAGACCTGGAACGAGACGGGCTCGGACCGCGCCGACCCGCTGACCGAGAGCCAGGGCCTGGCCTCGGTGGAGGTCCCGGCGAGCAGCCCCAACCGCTACACCGGCATCGGCACGATCCCGATCGGCCTGTCCGTCCGGGGCTGGAACCACGTCGGCGACCCCGACGCCTCGTACGACGGCCACTACGTCGAGCCCTATCAGCGGGACTCCGGCAACACGAAGATGTACCGGGTGCAGGCGCCGGGCGGCGGCTGGTCGGAGTACGTGCACACGCTGAGCCCCGGCGAGGCCCTGAACAACTCCTGGGACGCGATCTCGCCCGACGGCCAGTGGATGCTCTCGGGCGAGTGGGGCACGATGGACCGCCTGCTGGTCTTCCCGACGCCCGGCGTCAATCCGGCCACGTCGCCGTCGGCCAACCTCCCGCAGGCCTCCACGGTCCACCTCGACCACCCCGTGCGCGACGTCCAGGGCTGCGACTTCGCCGGTCCGACGACCCTGCTGTGCTCCTCGGACGACCCGGACGGCTCCCTGTTCGGCATGACCAAGCCGCTGCTCCGCGTCGACCTGTCGGCCGCCCCGAACGGCACCGCGGACGTCACCGGCCACGTCACGGCCCTGCGCCGGCTGCCGCTGCGCAGCTCCTGCTCGGGCTCCTTCGAGGTGGAGGGCATCGACTACGACCGCCGCAGCGGCGTGCTGCGCGTCATCGTCGTGTCGCCGGGCTTCTGCGTCCTCACGGACAGCAAGACGTACAAGTTCTCCCGCGGCTGAGGTGTGCTCACCGGGCCGTGGTGTTTTCCTGAGGATGGACGCGGTACGGCGGGGTACCCCCGTTCCACCGCAGCGCGGCCACGAAAGGAGCGATCATGAGGAACGAGGACCGGTCGCACCAGGAGACCGTCTCGGTGGAGATCAGCGGCTCGAAGGAGGACGCGCGCCTCGTCTTCGACGCGCTGAACACCTGCTTCGCCTCGGACCGGGCTCCCGAAGAGGTGCCCCAGCAGCTCCACGAGACCCGTCCGATGGTGTGGCTCGGCACCTATGACGTCGCGGACGCCCGGGAGTCGGGCTGTCCGCCGGTCCACCTCGACGCGTCCGTCACGGCGGACGTCCAGGGCGGCTACTGGGCCGTGAACCGGTTCCGCACCACCCTGGACTCGATGTTCGAGGTCGAGGAGACCTGCGCGGCCTCCGGGGATCAGGAGCGCGACCTGCACCTGCGCCTGGAGAGCCGCTGAGCGTACCCCCACCCTCGTGACGCCCCGCCCGGCACACCACCGGGCGGGGCGTCGTCGTGCACGGCCCACCGGTCACGGAGTGGCCGGGCTCACGCGCCCTCGTTTATGCAACTAGTTGCACAATGGGTCGGGCGTCCTCTACAACAAGAGGCGACCGCACCCTGCACGGAGGGCCCGATGAGCCGTTACCCCCACCTGATGTCCCCGCTCGACCTGGGATTCACCACGCTCCCCAACCGCGTGCTCATGGGCTCCATGCACGTCGGCCTTGAGGAGGCCGAGCGCGGCTTCGAGCGGATGGCGGCCTTCTACGCCGCCCGTGCGCGCGGGGGAGTCGGCCTGATCGTCACCGGCGGCATCGCGCCCAACGACGAGGGACGCCCCTACGAGGGCGGCGCCAAGATCACCACCGAGGCCGAGGCCGAGCAGCACCGGGTCGTCACCGACGCCGTGCACCGCGAGGGCGGCCGGATCGCGATGCAGATCCTGCACTTCGGCCGGTACGCCTACCACCGCGACCTGGTCGCCCCGAGCGCGCTGCAGGCCCCGATCAGCCCCTTCGTGCCCCGTGAACTCACCGACGCCGAGGTCGAGCGGACCATCGACGACTACGCCCGCGCCGCCCGCCTCGCCCGCCGGGCCGGCTACGACGGCGTCGAGATCATGGGCTCCGAGGGCTACCTCATCAACGAGTTCATCGCCGCGCAGACCAACCGGCGCGAGGACCGCTGGGGCGGCTCGTACGAGAACCGGACGCGCTTCCCCGTCGAGATCGTCCGCCGGGTGCGCGAGGCCGTCGGCGAGGACTTCATCATCGTCTACCGGCTGTCCATGCTGGACCTGGTGCCGGGCGGCTCCTCCCTGGAGGAGGTCGTCACCCTCGCCAAGGCGGTCGAGGCCGCCGGGGCGACCATCATCAACACCGGCATCGGCTGGCACGAGGCCCGCATCCCCACCATCGCCACCTCGGTGCCGCGCGGCGCCTACACCTGGGTCACCAAGAAGCTCATGGGCGCGGTGTCCGTCCCGCTGGTGACCACCAACCGCATCAACACCCCCGAAGTGGCCGAGCGGTTGCTCGCCGAGGGGCACGCGGACATGGTCTCCATGGCCCGCCCGATGCTCGCCGACCCCGACTTCGTCAACAAGGCCGCGGCCGGCCGGCCCGAGGCCATCAACACCTGCATCGGCTGCAACCAGGCCTGCCTGGACCACACCTTCAGCGGGCAGATCACCTCCTGCCTGGTCAACCCGCGCGCCTGCCACGAGACCGAACTCGTGCTCTCCCCGACCCGGCGGCGCAAGCGCGTCGCCGTCGTGGGGGCCGGCCCGGCCGGCCTCGCCTGCGCGGTGAGCGCCGCCGAACGCGGGCACGAGGTCACCCTGTTCGACGCCGCGAGCGAGATCGGCGGCCAGCTGAACGTCGCCCGCAAGGTCCCCGGCAAGCAGGAGTTCGACGAGACGCTGCGCTACTTCCGCCACCAGCTCGACGCACACGGCGTGGACGTACGCCTCGACACCTGGATCGGCGCCGCGGACCTGGACGGCTACGACGAGGTCGTCGTCGCCACCGGCGTCACCCCGCGCGTCCCCGACATCCCCGGCGCCGACCACCCCCGCGTCCTCGGCTACCTCGACGTCCTGCGCGACGGCGCCCCCGTCGGCGACCGGGTGGCCGTCCTCGGCGCCGGCGGCATCGGGTTCGACGTCGCCGAATACCTCACCGACGGCGGCGACAAGGCGAACGAGGACCCCGGGACGTACTTCCGCCACTGGGGCGTCGACATGGACTACGCGGCACCGGGCGGCCTCACCGCGCCGGAGCGGCCCGCCCCGCCGCGCACGGTCCACCTGCTCCAGCGCAAGACCACCAAGGTCGGCGCCGGGCTCGGCAAGACCACCGGCTGGATCCACCGCACCGAACTGAAGCACCGCGGCGTGACCATGGTCCCGGGCGTGCGCTACGACCGGATCGACGACGCCGGCCTGCACATCACCGTCGGCGACGAGAGCACGGTCCTGGAGGTCGACACCGTCGTGCTGTGCACCGGTCAGGAGCCGCGCCGCGACCTGTACGAGGAGCTGGTCGCGGCCGGGCGCAGCGTCCACCTGATCGGCGGCGCCGACGTCGCGGCCGAACTGGACGCCAAGCGGGCCATCAAGCAGGGCACGGAGCTGGCGGCGGCACTGTAGCGGCCGCGGGCGCGTCCCTAGGATGAGGCCATGTCACTCCCGCACGCCATCCTCACCGCCCTGCTGGAGAAGCCGTCGTCGGGTCTCGAGCTGACCCGCAGGTTCGACAAGTCGATCGGCTACTTCTGGTCGGCGACGCACCAGCAGATCTACCGCGAGCTGGGGAAGCTGGAGGGCGAGGGCTTCATCCGCACGCTGCCCGCCGAACAGCCGGCCCGTGGGCAGAAGAAGAGGTACGAGGTACTGCCCGCGGGCCGTGCCGAGCTGGCCCGCTGGACCGCCGCGGCCCAGGACCCCAAGCCGCAGCGGGACGTCCTCCTGCTGCGGCTGCGCGCCGCCGCGGTCGTCGGCACGGCGGGCCTCGAAGCCGACCTGCGCCGCCATCTGGAGCTGCACCGGCGGCAGTTGGCCGAGTACGAGGAGATCGAGCGGCGCGACTTCCCGCCGGACCGGGACGCCCCGCAGGACCGCCTGCGCCATCTGGTCCTGCGCGCCGGCATCGATCTGGAGACCTTCTGGACCCGGTGGCTCACCCACGCCCTGACGGAGCTGGCCGCCCTTCCCGGCGAGGGCACGGCGCCGGCACCCGAGGCGCGAGCGGCGGACGGCGCGCCCGGCTGACGGCCGGCCGGGCGGGCGCCGCCCGGTTCCCGGCCCGGGGGCTGACGGGCCGGGTTCTCGTGGGCAGCCGTCTCAGAGCCGGTAGGGCTTCGAGCGGCGGCGCAGGAACCAGGCCGTGGCGATGACCCCGGAGCCCACCAGCGCCGCGCCGACGCCCAGGGTGAGCGGGCCGTAGTCACGGGCCGCGCCACCGAGGCCGCCCATCACACCACGCGAGGGCGCGGGTTTGGACGTCGACGAGATCGTGGGGGCCGCCGGGGCGGCCGGGGCGGAGACGATGACGGACTGGGTTCCGGCGCTCAGGCCGTTCGAGCAGAGCACGACGACCGTGTACGTCCCCGGGCTCACCCCGGACCAGGCCGCGGACTGGCTGATGGTGGTGCCCGACAGGGCCACCTGCCGGCCCTGCGCGAAGTTCGCTTCGCGGCTGCCGAGGAGCGAGGCGGTGCCCCAACTGCCGTTGGTCTGGGTACAGGCGCTGGTGACGACCGAGACCGTGGACCCGGTGGTGCTCACCGAGATTCCCGAGGCCGCGGCCGACGGCCCGGCCATCGAGGCCGGGAGCGCGGCGGCGGCCGCCAGGGTCAGGCCGGAGCGGAGGAGAAGACGGGAGTTACGCATTGGCTGGCCCTCCGGCGGCACGGTTGGCGGTACGTCCCATGCGCCGCCGAGGGTCGGGAAACGTCCGTGCTGCCTCAACGGCAGCAAACGTCCTGCGTGATCCCGCCGCATGCGGACCGCACCCGGTCGGGTGACGGCGGCACGCCGTCCGCGGCGGGTCGCCGAGCCGCTTCCGGGCCCGCCGAGGGCGCGTCAGGGCCCGCTCGGGGCGGCTGTCAGCGGGCCGCGCCGGTAGTCACCGTCCGCTCCGCCGAGAAGCCGCCCCAGGTGCCGTCGGGCAGCCGCGCGCGCAGCCGCACCCGGTGCCCGGCCCCCGCGTCCCGGCCGGCGTAGAAGCTGTAGTGGGCCCGGCCGGGCGGCGGGTCGCCGCCCCAGACGAGGGAGGTGGCCGTGGTGCCGTCGAGCAGGATCTGGTACTCCGTGATCACCCCGTCCACCCGCGGGGGATCCCACGCCAGGTCGATGTAGCCGGCCCCGGCGGAACGGTGGGTCGTGGCGGTGAAGCCGGTCGGCGCGGTGGCCCGGCCGTCGTCGGTGCCCGGCGTGCCGAGCCGCACCCGGGCGCTCCGGGGCGACAGGTTGCCGGCCGCGTCCCGCGCCCGCACGGTGAAGACGTACCGGGTGCCGGGACGCAGCCCGGTGATCACCGTCGCGGTCTGGCCGCCGCCGACGCTGTGGATCTTCACACCGCCCTGGAGGACGTCGTACGACACCACGCCCCGGTCGTCCCGGGCGGCGCCCCAGGAGAGCTGGACCGCCCGGCTGCCGACCACCCGCCCGGCCGGCCGTGACGGACGGCCGGGAGCCGAGCGGTCCGCCGCCACGGCCGCGGGCGTCCGCGCCCGCACCGCGCGGCTCGGCGGCCCGAGCCGGCCGGCGGTGTCGCGCGCCCGCACGGTGAAGGCGTACCCGGTGGACGGCCTGAGCCTGACGACGTCCACCATGTGCTGGGAGCCCGGGACTTCGGCCACTCTCGTCGAGCCGCGGTACACCCCGTAGGAGCGGATCCGGCCGTCCGGCAGCGCGTTCCACATGACGTGGACGCTGGACGCGCTCCCGGCCGTGGCGGTGACGCCGGTCGGGGCGCCGGGCGCCCGGCCGCCTTCGTCGTCGGCCGCACCGCTCCAGCCGCAGGACGCGACCAGCAGCACAACGCCGAAGGCCAGCACGGACCGCGGGGGAACGTGTCGCACGGCTCCGCCTTCCTGCGGACGGCATCACGACAAAGGTCCGGACCAATATGGCCCCGGGTGGGCCGCCGTAGCAAGGGGCGGAGCTGTCCGCCGCGCGGGGGAGTTACGTATGCTGAGGTTTCCCCGCGGGGTGAACTCCCCGTGACCACAGGGAAGTTCACGCCCAGGCGCGGAAAACGCTGTCGTCGCCGGACCCGCGCCGGCATGGGTGGCCGGGCGTCCGGGTCGTTGTCGGCCCGGGCGCCCCGCCCCTGCCTCACCTCTCACAGGGCGTCAGCCGACTGCTCCATCCGGCCCCATAGGGCGGCAAGGTGCTCGCCCATTGGTGCCGGTATTGGGCATGGTGTCCGGAATGTCCCCCGAGGAGAGGTCCCTCAGAGTGCGTGTCCAGTCGCTGACGCTGGCCATGGCCGGCGCCGCCCTGCTCGCCCCGACGACGCTTCCCGCCGCCGCCGCGCCACCCCGGCAGGTGCCCGTCGGCCGCGGTGAGGGCTCCGTGGCGGCGGCCGACCTGCTGGACCGGGTGCACACCTGCGCCCAGGTCTCCCGGGGCCGTTACCGCACCGACGACGGCACCCGGCGCAAGGTCCGCGTCTGCGCCACCCGCAAGGCGGTGTTCTGGAAGGCGGACCTGGACGTCGACTGCGACGGACGCCCGACCGCGCGCTGCAACCGCCGCACCGACCCGCTGTTCTCCGCCGCCACCGCCTTCCAGCAGTCCGACGGTCGCCACCTGAACGCCGAGACCCTGCCCTACATCGTGATCCCCGCCGCCAGCCGCGTCTGGAACCCCCGGGCGCAGGGTGTGCGGGGCGGCTCCGTGGCGGCCGTCGTCTACCGCGACCGCGTGCAGTACGCGGTGGTCGGCGACACCGGCCCGCGCGAACTCATCGGCGAGGCCTCCTACGCCACCGCCCGCGGCCTCGGCATCAAGGCCGACCCGCGCAGCGGCGGAGCCGACTCCGGCGTCACCTACATCGTCTTCAAGGGCTCCCGCGCCACGCCCATCGAGGACCACCGGGCGGCGGTGGCGGAGGGGGAGCGGCTGGCCCGGAGATTCGTCGGGCCAAAGTGAAGCCGTGCCGCCGGGGCGGTCGACCGCCCGGCCTGTGCCGGCGCGGGGCGTCCGGGGGCGCGGACGCCCCCGGACGGGCGGCTCACACCTTCCGGTAGCCGTACGCCTCCACGGCCGCCGCCTCCACCGCGTCCAGGTCCGCGCCCGTGGCCGCCGTGACCACGGCCGCCACCGCGCCCTCGACGAACGGCGCGTCCACCAGCCGGGCGCCGTCCGGGAGTTCGTCGCCCTCGGCGATCAGCGCCTTCACCGTGAGCACCGCGCTGCCGAGGTCGGTGAGCAGGGCCACGCCCGCACCCCGGTCCACGGACGCGGCCGCGGCGGAGATCAGCTCGGCGCTGGTGCCGAGCCCACCGCCCTCCGTGCCGCCCGCCGGGGCGACGGGTACGCCGGCCGCCCCGCCCGCCAGGCCCTTCGCCAGCTCCGCGACGGAGGCGGCGACCTGCGCGCTGTGGGACACCAGAACGATGCCGACCACCTTCTCGTCCCCCATCCCGTCCTTCCCCTCCGTCCTGTCGCGCGTCGCGCGGCTCCTGTCGTCGCTCACCTCAGGCTCCCGAGGCCGCTTCTTCGAGCGCCGCGATCAGCAGCGCCGAGGACGTGGCGCCCGGATCCTGGTGGCCGATGCTGCGCTCGCCCAGGTAACTCGCCCGGCCCTTGCGCGCCTGCAACGGTGTGGTGGCCACCGCGCCCTCCTCTGCGGCCACCCGCGCGGCGGCGAAGCCGTCGGGAAGCGCGTCCACGGCCGGCGCCAGGGCGTCGATCATCGTCTTGTCACCGGGTGCCGCGCCGCCGAGCGCCATCACCCCGTCCACGCCCGCCCGGAGCGCCTCGGCCAGCTGGGCCTCGTCCACCTCGGCGGCCTCCCCGAGCGCCTTGCCGGCCCGGCGCAGCAGGGTTCCGTACAGCGGCCCCGAAGCACCGCCGACCGTCGAGATCAACTGCCGCCCGGCCAGGGTGAGCACCTGGCCAGGGGTCTGCGGCGACTCCTTCTCCAGAGTGGCCCTGACGGCCGTGAACCCCCGCTGCAGATTGCTGCCGTGATCGGCGTCCCCGATGGCCGAGTCGAGGGCGGTGAGCTGTTCCGCCTCCCGGTCGACGGACGCGGCGGCCACCGTCATCCAACGGCGGAAGAAATCGGCGTCGAGCACTGGGTCTCCTTGCGTGGTAGGGGTGTTGACCGCTTCGTCCGCCGTATCACATCCCCCAGCGCAGCGCCGGGGTGTTCACCGGCGCGTCCCACAGCCGCAGCAGCTCCTCGTCGACCTGGCACAGGGTGACCGAGGCACCCGCCATGTCGAGCGAGGTGACGTAGTTGCCGACCAGCGTGCGGGCCACGGCCACACCGCGTTCCCCGAGCACCCGCTGCACCTCGGCGTTGAAGCCGTACAGCTCCAGCAGCGGGGTGGCGCCCATGCCGTTGACCAGGACCAGCACGGGGCTGCGCGGAGTCATGTCGTCCAGGATGGCGTGCACCGCGAAGTCGGCGATCTCCCGGGAGGTCATCATGGCCCGCCGCTCCCGGCCCGGCTCGCCGTGGATGCCGATGCCCAACTCCAGCTCGCCGGAGGGCAGGTCGAAGGTCGGGCTGCCCTTGGCCGGGGTGGTGACGGCGCTCAGCGCGACCCCGAAGCTGCGGGAGTTCTCGTTCACCTGTCGTCCGACGGACTCCACCCGCTCCAGCGGCTGCCCCTCCGCCGCCGCGGCCCCCGCGATCTTCTCCACGAACAGGGTGGCGCCGGTGCCGCGCCGTCCGGCCGTGTACAGGCTGTCGGTGACCGCCACGTCGTCGTTGACCAGCACCTTGGCGACCTGGATGCCCTCGTCCTCGGCGAGTTCGGCCGCCATGTCGAAGTTGAGCACGTCACCGGTGTAGTTCTTCACGATGAACAGGACGCCGGCCCCGCTGTCGACCGCGGCGGCGGCCCGTGCCATCTGGTCCGGCACCGGCGAGGTGAACACCTCGCCCGGACAGGCCGCCGAGAGCATGCCGGGACCGACGAACCCGCCGTGCAGCGGCTCGTGCCCCGACCCGCCGCCCGAGACGAGCGCGACCTGCCCGGCGACGGGCGCGTCCCGGCGGACGATCACCCGGTTCTCCACGTCGACGTTCAAGTCCGGATGCGCGGCCGCGATCCCCCGCAGCGCGTCCGCCACGACGGTCTCCGGGACGTTGATCAGCATCCTCATCTGTGCCTCCTCAGAAGCCTGATCCGCTCGACGACGGACGGAAGGGGAGTCCTGCTCCTCAGTATCTGCCTTGCGGCAGTCAAGGTCATGTGCACCGCAGACACCGATCCGGACGGCCGCGGCGGCAGGATCGCCCATCCGGCCGAGAGTAGCCGCCGATCAGGGCAAGTTGTCAGCGGTCCGGGCCGACTCGGGCCCCGGGACCGGTGCCGGCCCGGCCGCTTGGACCGGGTCCCGGAGGGGAACCCGGCGTCCGGGAGGGGCGAGCACGCAGGCCGCCGGGCGGCCGGAGGAGGTGGCGTTCTCCGTGAACGACTGGGAGACCCCCGACGACGTACGGCTCTCACCGCGCGAGCGCGTCGCACTGCTGATCATCGAGGCCGAGCTGCGGCAGGACCGGCGGCTCGTGCACCGGATGCGGGTGACGTCCGGCCGGCCCCGCTTCCAGCGGGGCCTGTGGCTTCCGCTGGCCTTCCTGTTGCTGGCAGGCGCGTCCGCGTTCACCGCCGTCGTGGGCATCCGCACCTCGGACCCCTCGCTGCTGTGGTGCTTCGCCCTCCTGTGGCCCCTGACCCTGATGCAGGGCTTCCGCCTGCTGTGCCGCACCACCCGCCGGCGGCCCCCGTCCAGCGGCGCCTCCCCGTGGCTCTGACCAGGCCCCGGCCTCCGCATCGCGGATGCCCGGCGCCCGCCGGGCACAGGGGCACGTGCGCACCCGTGGACGACCGGGCGCCCGCCGAGCACAAGTCGCGTGCTCCGCGGGCGCCGGGGCTCCTCGGGTTCCAGGGTTCCCGGGACGGTTCTCAGCTTTCCTTGCCCCGCCCGGACAGCGCGTCCCGCAGCCGGTCGACCAGACCGGCGCCCGGCGCAAGCATCTTGTTGGCCGGGGGCTTGTCCGGCGCCGTGGGGTGCGGGCGGGTCGGCGCGGTCTTCTTCGCCCGGCGCACCTTCTCGCCGAGCTCCTCCAGAGCCTCCGGCGAGCAGGCCGCCTGGAGCATCGGGAAGAGGTTCTGCTCCTCGTCCGCCACATGGGACCGGATCTCGCTCATCAGGCGGGTCATGAGGGTGTCGAACTGCGGGTCGTCCGCGTCCAGGCCCTCCAAGTCCTTCATGATCTGCTCGGCCCCGGCGTGGTCCTCGAGTTCCTTGTCGGCCAGCGCGTCCCCGCCCTTCACGTGCTCACGCACCGCCGGGTACAGGTAGGCCTCCTCCGCCACCGAGTGCCGGACCAGTTCGATCGTGGCCTGGTCGGCGAGCAGCTTGCGGTCCTTGGAACCGGGCGGCAGCGCCGCGAAGCGGCCGAAGATCTCCTCCACCTCACGGTGATCGGTCGTCAGTTCATTGATGACGTTCCCGCCGTGACCCATGTCGTTACCTCCTCATGTGCGCGGCGGCCGTCGCCGGCCGGCCGGTCGCTGCGCCGAGTGCCCCGTCCCCGGCGCGCTACACGGTCCGCCTCCGCCCGTCAGCGCTTCGGGTGACGGACCACCGCCGTCCGGCCGGTTCCCGGCTGCCGGCACCTCATCGGTGGCCCAGGATCTCCGCGTCCCGGACCCCGCGCCGGCCCCTCGCGTCCCGGATTTCGCACCCGCCACCCGTCCGAACGGCCGGTGCGGCGCCCGGAACAGCCAGTCGCCGACAGGTTCCGAACCCGCCTTGCGACCCGACCGCCGATCCCCGCCGCCGCCCCCGGCCGCGGGCACCGGGGCCGGGGGGACCGGGCGCGTGGCGACAACCCGGCCGAGGTAGGGAAAGGTGCAGGTCAGGGGCTGGTGCGGAACGGATCCCGACCCCGTCGCGCGGCCGTATGAGTCGCGGGAGTGGCCGGCCGCGAAGACAATCGGAATCAACGTGTGAAGCCGACTGGTGCGGGAGCGCGGTGCCAGTGCCGTCCAGCCAGTGGCGGCCGACCAGGGCGGTCCTCCGGACCGGCGGGGACCCGGGCCCTGCCGTCGTCCCGTCAGCGCCTGCCCCCCGGCGAGCCGACGACGACGTCGGCCGGACTGTCCCGTACGCGCCGCGCCACCCGCGCGGAAGCGCCTTCCGGACGTGCGGATGACGACCACCCCGACGTCCGCGAAGCCCGCGCGCACCGCGAAGACCGCGAAGACCGCGAGAACCGCGAGAACCGCGAGAACGTCGACGGAGGAAGAGCCATGACCGGTGAGACCCTTGCGGTTCCCTGGCAGTGCGCCCTCGTGACCGGCGGCGCCGGCTTCCTGGGTTCCCATCTGTGCGAGCGGTTGCTGGATTCAGGTGCCGAAGTCGACTGCGCGGACAACCTGGTCTGCGGCCGGCGCGAGAACGTCGCGCATCTGGACGGCAGGACCGGCTTCCGCTACGTCCACTGCGACGTCTCCGCCCCGGACTGTCCGCTGCGGCTGCCGGGACCGTACGACCTGGTCCTGCACTTCGCCTGCCCCGCCTCGCCCGCCGACTACCTGCGCCTGCCGCTGGAGACCCTGGACGCGGGCAGCCTCGGCACCCGCAACGCTCTGGCGATCGCGGAGCGTGACGGGGCCCGGTTCCTGCTCGCCTCCACGTCCGAGGTGTACGGAGATCCGCTCGTGCACCCCCAGCACGAGGGCTACTGGGGCAATGTGAACCCGGTGGGGCCGCGCAGCGTGTACGACGAGTCGAAGCGGTTCGCCGAGGCGCTCGTCACCGCGCACGCCGGAACGCACGGCACCGACGCGGGCATCGTCCGCCTGTTCAACACCTATGGACCGCGGATGCGCGCGCACGACGGGCGCGCCGTGCCCACGTTCATCAGCCAGGCACTCGCCGGCGAGCCGCTCACCGTGACCGGCGACGGCAACCAGACCCGCTCGCTGTGCTACGCGGACGACACCGTCGACGGGGTGCTGCGGGTGGCCGCCAGCCGGTCCGTGCGGCCCGTCAACATCGGCGGCGCCGACGAGATCACCATGGCCGACCTGGCCCGCCGCGTGGTGGCCCTGACCGGTTCGCCCTCCCCGATCGTGTTCATCGACCGGCCCGTCGACGACCCCGGCCGGCGTCGCCCCGACACCAGCCTGGCGCGCGAGTTGCTCGGCTGGTCGCCGCAGGTGCCCTGGGAGGAGGGCCTGAAGCAGACCATCGCCTACTTCGCCGGCCTGCCGCCGGAGGGGGAGCCGGCCGCCCGGACCTGACCCCCCGTCCCTCCGCAGCCATGGAGACAGCGCATGCACGTCCTCGGTATCAACGCCCTCTTCCACGACCCCGCGGCGGCCCTGGTCACGGACGGCAAGGTGGTGGCGGCGGCGGAGGAAGAACGTTTCTCCCGTCGTAAGCACGGCAAGCGGCCCGTCCCCTTCTCCGCCTGGGAACTGCCCGAGCAGTCGGCCCGCTGGTGCCTGGAGCAGGCCGGTCTCACCCCTTCCGACCTGGACGCCGTCGCCTACTCCTACGACCCCGCGCTCGCCCGCCCCGCCGAAGCCATGGGCCTCGACGACCCGTGGGACCACCTGCGCCAGGAGTACGCCCGACGGGCCCCCGGCTTCCTCGCCGAGGCGCTGCCGGGCCTCGACCCGGCCAAGGTCCGCTTCGTCGCCCACCACGTCGCCCACGCCGCCTCCGCCGGGCCCGTGTCGCCGTACCCCGACTGCGCCGTCCTCGTCCTCGACGGGCGCGGCGAGTGCGGCTCGCACCTGGCCGGCCGCTACACCAACCGGGAGCTGACCGTCCTCGGCACCCAGCAACTGCCCGACTCCCTCGGCCTGTTCTACGAGGATCTCACCCAGCACCTCGGATTCCTGCGCAGCAGCGACGAGTTCAAGGTGATGGCCCTCGCGTCGTACGGCACCCCGCGCTTCGCCGACCGCCTGCGCGCGTACGTGCACGCCGACGACACCGAAGGTCCCCATGGCTTCCGGGCCCGCCCGGTGCCCTGGGCCGAACTCGTCCCGCCCCGCCCGCCCGGCGGCGACTGGAGCCCGGACCACGCCGACCTCGCTGCCAGCGCCCAGCTCTGCCTGGAGGAGACCGTGCTCGCCCTCGCCCGCCGGCTGCGCGAACGCACCGGCGAGGACGCCCTGGCCCTGGCCGGTGGCGTCGCGCTCAACTGCGTCGCCAACACCCGGCTGTGGCGGGAGAGCGGCTTCCGGCACGTGTGGGTGCAGCCCGCCGCCGGGGACGCCGGCACCGCCCTGGGCGCGGCCGCCCACGTCGCCGGCCAGAAGGACACCTTGGAGCCGATGCCGACCGCCGCCCTGGGCCGCGGCTGGAGCGACACCGAGCTGCGCGCGTGGCTGGACCGGGCGGCCGTCCCCTACGAGGAGCCCGCCGACATCGCCGAGACCGCCGCCGAGGCACTGGCGGCCGACGGCATCGTGGCCTGGTTCCAGGGCCGCGCCGAGTACGGGCCGCGCGCCCTCGGCCACCGCTCGCTGCTGGCCCACCCGGGCCACGCGGCGAACGTCGAACGCCTCAACGCGGTCAAGGGCCGCGAGGAGTTCCGGCCCGTCGCCCCCATGGTCCTCGCGGAACGCGCGGCCGAGATGTTCGACGGCCCGCTGCCCAGCCCCCACATGCTGTTCGTGCACGACGTGGCCGCCGACTGGCGGGCCCGCATCCCGGCCGTCGTGCACGTCGACGGGACCGCCCGCATCCAGACCGTGGACCGCGCGGAGGAACCCCTGGTGGCCCGCGTGATCGACGGGTTCGAACGGCGCACCGGCCTGCCGGTGGTGGTCAACACCAGCCTGAACACCGCCGGGCGGCCCATGGTGGACGATCCCCGCGACGCCCTGGAGTGCTTCGGCTCCGCCCCCGTCGACCTGCTCGTCCTCGGCCCCTTCGCGATCCGGCGACGAAAGGCCTTCGCATGACATCCGCGCCCGCCTACACCGTCGTCGTCCCGACGATCGGCCGCCCCTGCCTCGCCGAGTGCCTGCGCGCGCTGGCCGGGGCGCAGGGACACCCGCCGCACGAGGTGATCGTGGTCGACGACCGGCCCGACACCGAGGGCGACCTGCCCCTGGAGGCCGCCGGACTGCTGCTCGACCGGGTACGCACCCTGCGCACCGGCGGCAAGGGCCCGGCCGCGGCCCGCAACGCCGGGTGGCGCACCGTCCGGACGCCCTGGACCGTCTTCCTCGACGACGACGTCCAGGTGCTCCCCGACTGGTCCCACCGGCTCGCCGACGACCTGCGGGGGGCCGGCGAGGAGGTCGGCGGCATCCAGGGACTGCTGCGTGTCCCGCTGCCCACGGACCGTCGGCCCACCGACTGGGAACGCAACACCAAGGGCCTGGAGAACGCGGCCTGGGCCACCGCCGACATGGCGTACCGGACCGCCGCGCTCACCCTGGTCGACGGCTTCGACGAACGCTTCCCGCGCGCCTTCCGCGAGGACGCCGACCTCGCCCTGCGCATCGAACGCGCCGGCTGGAGCCTGTGCCGGGGCACGCGTGTCACCCGGCACCCCGTCCGCCCGGCCCACTGGTGGGCCTCGCTGCCCGCCCAGCGCGGCAACGCCGACGACGCCCTGATGAGCCGGCTGCACGGGCGCGACTGGTGGCGCCGCGCCCAGGCGCCCCGCGGCCGGCTGCCCCGGCACCTGGCGGTGACCGGCGCGGCCCTCGCCGCCGCCGGCTGCGCCCTGGCGGGCCGCCGCCGCGCCGCCACCGTCTGCGCCGCGCTGTGGACCCTGGGCACGGCCGAATTCGCCCTGGCGCGCATCCTGCCCGGCCCCCGCACCGCCCGCGAGATCGCCGGGATGCTCGGCACCAGCGTGCTCATCCCGCCCCTCGCCGTCCGGCACTGGACGCGCGGAGTCCTGCGCCACCGCAACGCCGAGCCCCTGGGAGGTGCCGGGTGAACACCGACCGGCCGCCCGTCGCGGCGGTGCTGTTCGACCGCGACGGCACCCTCGTGGCGGACGTGCCCTACAACGGCGACCCCGACCGCGTCCGGCTGCTGCCCGGCGCCGCTGCGGCGGTCCGGCTGGTCCGCCGGGCCGGCCTGGGCACCGCCGTGGTCAGCAACCAGTCGGGCATCGGCCGCGGACTGCTCACCACCGAGCAGGTGCGGGCCGTCAACGAACGGGCGGACCGGCTGCTCGGCGGAGTCGGCGCCTGGCTGTTCTGCCCGCACGCCCCGGACGCCGGCTGCGCCTGCCGCAAGCCACGCCCGGGCCTGATCCTCGAGGCGGCCGCCCGGCTCGGCCTCCCACCCGCGCGGTGCCTGGTGATCGGCGACATCGCGGCCGACGTCCTGGCCGCCCGCGCGGCCGGCGCGCGCGGCGTACTCGTACCGAACGCGGCCACCGCACCCGAAGAGGTCCACCGCTTCGCCACCGACAGCGCCCCCGACCTCCTGACGGCGGTACGCGAGGCCCTGACCGAAGCGGGGACGGCGGCCCCAGCGGCCGACGCCGACGGCGCAGGCTCGATCTGGCGTCCACCCATGCCGACGACATCGGCCCGCCGGTCCGGGACCGGCCTCCACCCGCCCCCGGCCGAAGGCGCGCCCGTGGCGCCGCCGGTCCGGCCCGCGGCGCTTGGCCCCGAGGCGGTGGCGGCCGATGCCGGCGGGGTCGGCAACGCACTTGCGGTGCCACCGGTCCGCCCCGCGGCGACCGGTTCCGAGGCGGTGGCCCGGGCGGCGGCCGGCGTCGACGCGGGGCGTCGGGCGTGGGGGCGGGGGGCGTCGCGTGCGTCGTTCGGCGCGGACCGGAGGAGGTCGTCGTGAAGGCCCTGGTCGTTCGGCTCGACAGCTTCGGCGATGTGCTGCTGGCCGGGCCCGCCGTGCGGGCGGTCGCCGCGCACTGCTCGCGCGTGTCCATGCTGTGCGGACCGCGGGGGGCCGACGTCGCCCGGCTGCTGCCCGGCGTCGACGACGTGCTGGAGTGGGAGGCACCCTGGGAGGGCTTCGACCCGCCCGCCGTCGATGCGGCCGGCATCGACCGGCTGCTGTACCGCCTGCGCGCGGCCGCCTTCGACACCGCCCTGATCCTCACCTCCTTCCATCAGAGCCCGCTGCCGACCGCGCTGCTGCTGCGGCTCGCGGGCATCGAGCGGATCGGCGCAGAGAGCGTCGACCACCCCGGCCGGCTGCTGGACGTGCGCCACCGGCGCCGCGAGGGCCGGCACGAGGCCGAGGCCGCCCTCGACACCGCGGCCGCCATGGGCTTCACGCCACCCGACGGCGACGACGGCCGGCTGCGCGTGCTCCCGCCCCCGGACACCAGCGACATGACCGGCCACGGCCCCTACGTCGTGCTGCACCCCGGCGCCACCGCCCCGGCCCGCGCCTGGAGCCCCCACCGCTGCGAGGAGGCCGTCGCGCTGCTCGCCGACGCCGGGCACCGCGTCGTCGTCACCGGCGGCCCGGGCGAGACCGCGCTCACCCGCCGGGTGAGCGGGGACGTCGCCGTGGACCTGGGCGGCCGGACCGGCCCGCGCACCCTGGCCGGCGTGCTGCGCATGGCCGACGTCGTGGTCAGCGCCAACACCGGACCGGCCCACCTCGCCGCCGCCGTCGGCACCCCCGTGGTGTCGCTGTTCGCGCCGGTGGTCCCGGCCGACCGCTGGGCACCGTACGGCGTCCCCACCATCCTCCTCGGCGACCAGTCGGCGCCGTGCGCGGACACCAGGGCCCTGGTCTGCCCGGTGCCCGGCCACCCCTGCCTGGACGAGGTCACCGGACAGGACGTGGTGCGCGCGGTGCACAAGCTCACGCAGGAGCGGCACTCATGAACATCCTCGTCTGGCACGTGCACGGATCCTGGCTCACCGCCTTCGTGCAGGGCCCGCACACCTACCTCGTCCCGGTCACCGAGGACCGCGGACCCGACGGCCTCGGCCGCGCGCGGACCTGGGACTGGCCCGGCACGGTGCTGGAGCGGACGCCCGCGGAACTGCGCGACTGCGACATCGACCTGATGGTGCTCCAGCGCCCGCACGAACCCGAGCTCGCCCGGCGCTGGACCGGCCGCCGGCCCGGCGTGGACGTGCCCGCCGTGTACGTCGAGCACAACAGCCCCGACGAGTCCCCGGAACGGCAACGGCACCCGCTCGCCGGGCAGACCCGCGTCCCCGTCGTCCACGTCACCCACTTCAACCGGCTGATGTGGGACAACGGCAGCGCCCCGACCGAGGTCGTCGAGCACGGCATCATCGATCCCGGCCCGCTGTGGACCGGCACCGAGCGGCGGGCCGCCGTCGTCGTCAACGAACCCGTGCGCAGGGGCCGTACCACCGGAACCGACCTGCTGCCCCGGTTCGCCCGGTCTGCGCCCCTCGACGTCTTCGGCATGCGCACCGAGGGACTCGCCGGACACCTGAACCTGCCCCCCGAGCGCTGCCGCGCCCGGGACCTGCCCCAGCACGAACTCCACCGCGCGATGGCCCGCTGCCGGCTCTACCTGCACCCCGTCCGCTGGACCTCCCTCGGCCTCTCCCTGCTGGAGGCCATGTTCCTGGGCATGCCCGTGGTCGCCCTGGACACCACCGAGGTCCGCGAGGCGGTGCCCGAGGGCGCCGGGGTGGTCTCCAACCGCCTCGACGTCCTGGAGGACGCCGTACGGACGTTCCTCGCCGACGCACAGCACGCGCGCCGGACCGGAGCGGCGGCCCGGGCCGCGGCCCAGGCCCGCTACGGAGAGCGGCGCTTCCTGGACGACTGGGAGCGCCTGATCAAGGAGGTCACCCGATGAGCCGCATTCTGCCCACGGCCGGGCGCGTCGCCATGGTCTCCGAGCACGCCAGCCCCCTGGCCGCGCTCGGCGGACCGGACGCGGGCGGCCAGAACGTGTACGTGGCACAGGTCGCCCGCCAACTCGCCAGGAAGGGGTACCGCGTCACGGTGTACACCCGGCGCGACTCCCCGGGCCTGCCCGACCGGGTGACCCTCATCGACGGAGTACAAGTGGTGCACGTGCCCGCCGGGCCGCCCGCCCCCGTCCCCAAGGACGAACTCCTGCCGCACATGGCCGAGTTCGGCTCCTTCCTCGGCCGGCAGTGGTCCGCGGACCCGCCCGACGTGGTGCACTCCCACTTCTGGATGTCCGGCCTCGCGGCCCTCACCGGCACCCGGGGCCTCGGCATCCCAGTCGTGCAGACCTACCACGCCCTCGGCACCGTCAAGAAGCGCTACCAGGGCACCGACGACACCAGCCCGCCCGAGCGCGTCGCGATCGAGGAGGCCGTCGGCCACGAGTGCGCCGGGATCATCGCCACCTGCTCCGACGAGGTGGCCGAACTGCGGGCCATGGGCCTGCCCGAGGACCGCGTGACGGTCGTCCCCTGCGGGGTCGACCCGGACCAGTTCAGCCCGGTCGGCCGTCCCCGCACGATACCCGGCCTCCGGCGGCGGCTGCTGGCCGTCGGCCGGCTCGTGCCCCGCAAGGGCTTCGACCGCGCGATCCGCGCCCTCGCCGGCGTGCCGGACGCCGAACTCCTCATCGCGGGCGGCCCGGAGGCCGACCTGCTCGGCACCGAACCGGAGGCCGGACGCCTCCTCACCCTCGCGGGGGAGTACGGCGTCGCGGACCGCGTGACCCTGCTGGGCGGGGTCGGGAGGGACCGTATGCCCCGCCTGATGTCCAGCGCCGACCTGGTCCTGTCCCTGCCCCGCTACGAACCCTTCGGGATCGTCCCGCTGGAGGCCATGGCCTGCGCCACCCCGGTCGTCGCCACCGCCGTCGGCGGCCAGCTCGACACCGTCGTGGACGGCGTCACCGGCGTGCGGGTCCCGGCCGACGACGACCACGACCTCAGCGGCGTCATCCGGGCGCTGCTCGACGACCCCGACCGGCTCGCCGCCTACGGGGCCGCGGGAAGGGACCGCGTGCTGGCCCACTACACCTGGGACCGCGTGGCCGACGGCGTGGCCGGAGCGTACGGCGCCGTGTCCACGATCCCCTCGTTCTCGGGAGTCGTCCGATGAAGCCCGCCACCGACACCGCGCACTGCGACGACCTGATGAAGGCACTGGAGACGTTCCGCGACTGCGGCTCCCTCATCGAGCGCTGGGGCACCGGGCTGGCCCGCCGGCTGGGCTCCGGCGCCCGGCTGCTCGTCGCCGGGAACGGCGGCAGCGCCGCCCAGGCGCAGCACCTCACCGCCGAACTCGTGGGCCGCTACCGGGACGACCGGGCGCCGTTCTCCGCGCTCGCCCTGCACGCCGACACCTCCTCCACCACCGCGATCGCCAACGACTACGGCGTGCAGGAGGTGTTCGCCCGCCAGACCGCCGCCCACGGCCGCCCGGGCGACGTGCTGATGCTGCTGTCCACCAGCGGCGCCAGCGCCAACCTGCTGGCCGCGGCCGACCGCGCGCACGGCCTCGGCATGACGGTCTGGGCGATGACCGGCCGGGCCCCCAACCCGCTGCACCTCGCCGCCGACGAGGCCCTGTGCGTGGACGCCCCGGTGGCGGCCACCGTCCAGGAACTGCACCTGGTCGCCGTGCACATGCTCTGCGAGGCCTTCGACGAGGCGGTCGAGCGCGGCGAGGCCGACGGACGTGCCGAGGACGCCCGGACCGGGACGAACGGCCGGGCGGACGGCCGCGGCGGTGTGATGGGACGCCTCGTCGGGCGGGCCCGCGCCGGCCGGGCCCCGGCCGGCGACCCGGACGCCCACGGGGAAGGAGCCGCATGACCGCCTCCCGCACCCCCCTGCTCGTCGTCGGCGACGCCCTGCTCGACCACGACCTGTGCGGCCGGGCCGACCGGCTGGCCCCCGACGCGCCCGTGCCGGTGGTGCACGGCACCCGGCGCAGTTCGCGCCCCGGCGGCGCGGCCCTCGCCGCCTGCCTGGCCGCCGCCGACGGCCGTCCGGTCACCCTCGTCACCGCCCTCGGCGACGACGAGGCCAGCGGCGCCCTGCGCGCACTGCTGGCCGGCCGCGTCGACCTGATCGAGCTGTCCCTGGACGGGGAGCTGAGCTGCAAGACCCGCGTCCTCGCGGGGGACCGGCCGCTGCTGCGGCTCGACGACGGCGACGGACGCGCCCGCGAGGCCACCCCGCGGGCCCGGACGGCGGTCGCCGGGGCGGACGCCGTGCTCGTCGCCGACTACGGCCGCGGCACCGCCGACGTCCTCGGCGAGGCACTGGCGCAGGCGGCCGCGCGCGCACCCGTGGTGTGGGACCCGCACGTGCGCGGCGGTCCGCCGGTCCCCGGCGTACGGCTCTGCACGCCCTCGGCGCAGGAGGCCCGCCTCCTGGCCCGGCGGGCCGGCCAGGACGGCGGGCCCGGTGACGACGGCGGGCCCGGTGACGACGGCGGACTGCGCACGGCCGCCCGGGACGCCCGGGCCCTCGTGCGGGCCTGGCGGGCGCACGCCGTCGCGGTCACCCTCGGCGACCGCGGCGCGCTGCTCTCGCACGGCGAGACACCGCTGCTGGTGCCGACACCGGCCGGCGTGGCCGGCGACCCCTGCGGAGCCGGCGACCGGTTCGCCGCTGCCGCCGCCGCGCTCCTCGCCGACGGAGCCTTCACGGAAGACGCCGTGCAGGGCGCCGTGCACGCCGCCACCCGGTACGTGGCCGAGGGCGGCGCCCGCGCGGCCACCGCACCCGAACCGCACTCCGAACCGGCCACCGACCCGGACCCGGCCGGCGACCGGGACCCGACCGCCGACGCCCGCCGCACGGCCGCCCGGGTACGGGCGGCGGGCGGCACCGTCGTCGCCGCCGGCGGCTGCTTCGACCTGCTGCACGCCGGCCACGTCGCCTTGCTGCAAGCCGCCCGCCGGGCCGGTGACTGCCTCGTCGTCTGCGTCAACTCCGACGCCTCGGTGCGCCGGCGCAAGGGCGGCGGCCGCCCCCTCGTCCCGGTCGCCGACCGGGTACGGGTCCTGCGCGCCCTGGAGTGCGTCGACGCGGTCGCCGTCTTCGACGAGGACACCCCCGAACGCCTCCTCGGCGAACTGCGCCCGCACATCTGGGCCAAGGGCGGCGACTACGCCCGCACCCGCCTGCCCGAACAGCCGCTCGTGGAGAGCTGGGGCGGACAGGTCCTGCTGCTGCCCTACCTGGACGGCCGCTCCACCACCGGCCTGGCCCGCCGCGCCGCCCTGGCACCCGCACCCGCCGAGGGACCGGCCCGGTGACCCCCGCCCGGCACCCCCCGCGCGTGCTGGTGCTGCGCGCGCTCGGCCTCGGCGACCTGCTGGCCGGCGTGCCGGCCCTGCGCGGTGTCCGCCGCGCCTTCCCCGGCCACCGGATCCACCTCGCGCTGCCGCCGGGACTGGCCGAGGCCGCCCGGTCCACCGGGGCGGTCGACGCCGTCTTGCCGGCCGAGGCGCCCGGCCGGGCGGTGCCCTCCCTCACCCACTGGCCGGGGCCGCCGCCCGACGTGGCGATCGACCTGCACGGCAACGGCCCCGAGAGCCGCGACGCACTGGCCGCCCTGCACCCGCGCCGACTGCTCGCCCACGCCCTCCCGGACGGCCCGCCCTGGCCGGCCCACGCCCACGAACGGGACCGCTGGTGCCGTTTCCTGCACGCCTACGGCATCCCGGCCGACCCCCTCGACCTGCGCATCCCGCGGCCCACCACGCGGTCCCCGGCACCGGGCGCCGTCGTGGTGCACCCGGGGGCGGCCTCGGGCGCCCGCCGCTGGCCGGGCGAGCGGTTCGCCGCGGTCGTCCGGTGCCTGCGCGCGACCGGGCACCGGGTGGTGCTCACGGGCGGCCCCGGCGAGGAGGCCCTGGTGCGCTCCGTCGCCGAACGCGCCGGGCAGCCCGCCTCCGACGCGCTCACCGGCGGCCTGCCGTACGGGGAGCTGTCGGCCCTGGTGGCCGGGGCGTCCCTGGTGCTCAGCGGGGACACCGGACTCGCCCACCTCGCGGTGGCCCACGGCACCCCCTCGGTCACCCTCTTCGGACCGGTCTCGCCCCGGCTGTGGGGACCGCCACCCCTCCCCGAACACCTGGCCCTGTGGAAACCGGGCCCGCCCGGCGACCCGCACGGGCGCACCCCCGACGCCCGGCTGCTGCGCCTCGGCACCGGGGAGGTCGCGGCCGCCTGCCTGACCCAGCTGCGCCGGCCGCGCACCCGGCCCTCGCGCACCGCCCCCGAGGCGGCGCATGTCCACTGACCGGGCGCCGCGTACCGCCCGTGCGCCCACCATCGGACCCGACCCCCGGATCACGGTCGTCGTCATCACCCGCGACCGCTGCGCCAGCCTGCTGCGCACCCTCGACGCACTGGCCGCGCTGCCCGAGCGGCCGCCCGTCATCGTCGTCGACAACTCCAGCACCGACACCACCCGCCGGGCCGTCCAGGACCACCCCGCGGTCACCCGGCTGCTGCGCCCCGGCACCAACACCGGCGCCCTCGGCCGCAACCTCGCCGTCCGGCACGCCCGCACCCCCTACGTCGCCTTCAGCGACGACGACTCCTGGTGGACCCCGGGCTCCCTGCGCCGGGCCGCCGACCTCCTCGACCGGTATCCACGGCTCGGCCTGCTCGCCGCCCGCACCCTCGTCGGCGAGGAGGCCGCCGACGACCCGCTGAACGCCGTGCTCGCCGCCTCGCCGCTGCCCCGCGAGCCCGACCTGCCCGGCCGCCCGGTCCTCGGCTTCCTCGCCTGCGCCTCCGTGGTGCGCCGCGAGGCCTTCCTGGGCGCCGGCGGCTACCACCCGCTGCTCTTCTTCGGTGGCGAGGAGACCCTGCTCGCCTACGACCTCGCTTCCCGCGGCTGGGGCCTGGCCTACGAACCCGCCCTCAGCGCCCGCCACCAGCCCGGGGCACAGGGCCGCACCGGCCGCGCCGGCCTGGTCCGGCGCAACCACGTGCTCACGGCCTGCCTGCGCCGCCCCTGGCCCGTCGCCCTGCGCGCGGCCGCCGAGCTGGTCCTGGCCGCCGCCACCGGCCGCCCCGGCGCCCGCCGCGCCCTGCGCGAGACCCTCGTACGCCTGCCCGCGGCCCTGGCCCGGCGCCGTACCCTGCCCCCGCACGTCGAACACGCCGCCCGCCTGCTGGACCGCCGGGCGGCACCGGGAGCCACGCGATGAGCCGCGGTCACCCGGACGGCCGTACCACCGTCGTCCTGGTCAGGAGGAACCGCTCGCCTGCGACCTGCTGCGGCAGGGCCGGCGGCTCAGCTACGCCGAGGACCTCACCGCCCACCACGCGGCCTCCCGGCTGCGCGACAGCACCGCGCTCCGGGACGTCGGCTGAGCACTCGGACCCCCGCACGGTCACCCGGTCCGTCGGCTGAGCACCCCGACCGCCGCGCGGTCACGTCGAGTTGAGAGTCGGCCACGGAGCGTGCAAGGTGGTGCGACGGTCGGGAAGAGGCCGAACCGGTTCCGTGCGACATCCTCCTGTGGTGGTGCGATGAGATGCTCTTCCGGCCGCCAGGCCGCTCCGGCCCCCCTCGTCATCGAGTCGTCCGTCGTCGAGGCCGAGGGCCTGCCCGCCGAAGGCGCCCTGCTGCTGCGCATGTCCGGCAGCCTCGACCCGCTGGGGGCCGAGGCGTGGTCGGACGAACTCGCCGGTCACCTGGAACACGCCGACCGGGCGGGACTGCGCCCGGTCCTCGACATGGGCCATGTACAACTGGGCGGCGCCGCCGTACTGCGCACGCTCAGGGAGACCACCCGGGCCCGCACCGGACGCCCGGACCTGATCGTCGTCCGGGCCCGCCCCGGCGTCCGCGAGGCGGTGCATCTCGCCCGGCTCGACGGCGTACGCCTCTTCTCCACCCTCGACGAGGCGCTCGGCGAACTGACCCGCGCCGAGACCCCGGTCGAGGACCTGCCCGTCTGGCGCTCCCAGATCACCGACCCGGTGCGGCCCTCGTACGAGGACCTGCACAAGGAGGTCCGGGCCCTGCGCGCCCGGGTGCGCACCGCGCCGGTGATCGGCATGGCCCAGGGCATGCTCATGGCCCGCTACGGGCTGCCCGACTCCGGCACCGCCTTCCGTGAGCTGCGGGCGGCCTCCCAGCGGTTCAACGTGCCGCTGCGGGTCCTGGTGTCCGCCGTCGTGGCGGCCCGGCCGCCGGACGGGACTCAGTGGTTCCCCGGACGCCGGCCGCTGCCGGTGCCCGCGCTGCGCGTCCTCGGCCGCGGCGACCGCGACCCGCGCTGCCGCCGGCTGATGATCGACGCCGCGCTGCGCGAGGCACTGGCCGCCGGACGGGCCCCCGGCGGGTACGTAAGGCTCGCCGACCCCGCGGTGAACGCCCTGATGCCGGAGAGCCACCACGGCTGCGACGACGGGCTCCTGGACCATCTGCTGCGAGGCCGCGCCTCCGACACGGCCGACGGGGCCGTGCGGAGCACCGGACGCCGGGTGAGCGTGCCCGACGTGGCCGGGGACCCGCGGCTCGGCGACGACGGCCGGCGCGCCCTGCTGGCCGCCGGCGTCCGTGCCCTGGTGACCCTGCCCGTCGTCTCCGCCGCCGGTTCCTGCGCGGGCGTGATCACCCTGCACTGGCCGGACGCCGGGCACCGGCCGACCGCCGCGCAGACCCGGGCCCTGGACGCGCTGGCCGCCGAGACGGGGGCCTGGCTCGGCTGGTACCACCGCTCGGTGCTCCTGGACGCGCTGGAAGATCTGCACCGCACGCTGACCGCGCGCCGCGCCGAGTCCGCCGCACACCCGCGGCCCGGCCCGGGCGACCGCGCGGCGGGTGCGTCACCCGCGCGCGCCGGGAACCCGGACCCCGCACGAACGAGCACCCCCCGGCACCGCCCCGAGGGAGTCCGGCGGCGTGCCGCCGGCGCAGCAGCGCGCCCCTGACCGGCCCGGCCTTCGCGGCCCCCACGGCTCCGGCGGCGGCACCAGCCCCCTCCGGGGCCGCTTCGCGCCGTCCCGGTGGCGGCTAGGCTCGGGACATGCGGATCTCCGTCTCCTCCGACATGGACGAACCCGTCGCCCGTCTCCTCGTCGAGGAGCTGCGTCGACGCGGCCACGAGGTGCGCGCGCACGGCGCGTTGCGGCCGGGTGCCGACCCGCAGTGGGCGGTCTGCTCGGAGGCGGCGGCCCGAGAGGTCGCCGAGGGCGCGGCCGACCAGGCCGTCGTGTGCTGCTGGACGGGTACCGGCGCGTCCATCGCCGCGAACAAGGTCCGGGGCGTCCGGGCGGCCCTGTGCACCGACGCCGCCACGGCCGAGGGGGCCCGCCGCTGGAACGACGCCAACGTGCTGGCGCTCAGCCTGCGGCTCACCTCGGCGCCGGTGCTCACGGAGATCCTCGACTCCTGGTTCACGGCCGAGCCGAGCCAGGACCCGGAGGACCTGCGCAACGTGGCCCGCGTCGGCCGTCTCGACGCCGCCAGGGAAAACTCCTAGGGGGCGAGAGGGGGCCGGTGCGGGCGCGGTTCGGTGTGGTCGGTGGCGTGGGCCGGACGGTGATGCCGTTCAGTGGGCGCCGAGTCCGCCACCGCCGAACGAGCCGCTCGACCCCTTGCTCCAGCGCGGGCGTTCCTTGTTCTCGCTCGTTCTGGTGTGCATGTTGGTCAGCTCGTACGGGGTGAGGGCGCGGCCGCCCTTGGGCACCTGCGGAACCTCGTCGGGTTCCCTGTTCTCCTGTAGCTCGCGCACCGCACCGTCCGGTGGCAGGTGCGGCTGCTCATCGGGGCGTGGGCGGGGGGACTCGCGGTACTTGACGCGGGAGTTCATCCAGAAGCCACCGGCGAGCATGGCCAGGAGCAACACCGCTATCAGGAAGAGGACGAGGCTCATCAGACCGCTCGCCGCGGCCAGCTGCGTCTGTGCGGTACTCATAGCTCAGGAGTACCCCGCCCAGACCGGGACGAACCGGACACCTTGCGTGACCGGAGGTCACCCGCCGGGCCCCGGTCCGGTACCGGTCGGCGCTCGCCTCCAGTGCCCCGCCCGTACGCGTTTGCGGTGCCGCCGTCCGGCTACCCGCCCGGTGTGACACCGTCGACTTCACCGCAGCAGCTCTACAGGTTCCTGGAGGACCGCTTCACCTGCGCCCAGGCCTGCACCGAGTGCGCCAGGGCCTGTGCGGTGCGCGCGAGCCTCCTGGACCCGGACGGCACCGAGCAGCAGGAGCGCGTACGCCGCATGGGCATCATGTGCGCCGAGGTGTGCGACGCCACCTGCCGGATGCTGTCCGAACAGAACCGGCAGGACGAGGAAGGGATCAGAGTCCAGCTGGAGTGGTGCCGCTCGGTCTCCGTCGACTGCGCGCACGCCTTCGACGGGCAGTCCGGCGCCGAGTCGGCCGCCGACGCCTGCCGGGCCTGCGCGGACGCGTGCTCGGACTTCATGGTGACCCTCGGCTGACCGGCTGACCGGCTGACCGTCTGACCGGGCGAGCCGATCCCGGGTGCGAGAAACCGCTCAGCGGAACCGATCCACCGGTTCCGATCCCCGGCTCGCCATTCCCTATTTCTGCAACACGTTCTACGGTGTGCGCCGTCAGGACCGCCCTTGGGGACCCTGGAGGCGCCGTGCACCTCGACCACACGCCCGAGCAGCAGCGACTGCGCAGCGAGCTGCGTGCCTACTTCGCCGAGCTGGTACCCGAGCACGCCTACGCGCGCTACGCCGACCGCGCCGGGCAGAAGCGGTTCTACCGCGAGACCATCCGCCGCCTCGGCGCCGACGGCTGGCTCGGTGTCGGCTGGCCCGAGGAGTACGGCGGGCGCGGCATGACGGCCATGGAGCAGTTCATCTTCTTCGACGAGGCCGCCCAGGCCGGTGTGCCGCTGCCCCTGATGGCGCTGAACACGGTCGGTCCGACGATCATGCGGTACGGCACCGAGGAGCAGAAGGCGTACTTCCTGCCCCGGGTGCTGTCCGGCGAGATCGACTTCGCGATCGGCTACAGCGAGCCCGAGGCCGGTACCGACCTCGCGTCCCTGAAGACACGCGCAGTACGGGAGGGCGACGAGTACGTCGTCAACGGCCAGAAGATCTGGACCACCAACGGCGACACCGCGGACTGGGTGTGGCTCGCCGTGCGCACCGACCCCGCGGCACCGCCGCACCAGGGCATCACCATGCTCCTGGTCCCGACCTCGGACCCGGGCTACTCCTGCACCGTCATCAACACCCTGGCCTCGCACGACACCACCGCCAGCTACTACGAGGACATCAGGGTCCCCGTGTCCCGGCGGGTCGGCGAGGAGAACCGGGGCTGGCGGCTGATCACCAACCAGCTCAACCACGAACGCGTCACCCTGGCCGCCCACGGCACCATGGCCGTCCGCGCCCTGCACGACGTGCAGCGCTGGGCGATGGAGACCAAGCTGGCCGACGGCCGGCGGGTGGCCGACCTGCCCTGGGTGCGCCGCCTGCTGGCCCGGACCCACACCCGGCTCGACGCCATGAAGCTCCTCAACTGGCAGATGGTCTCGGCGGTCCAGGAGGGCACGCTCACCCCGCAGGACGCCTCCGCCGTCAAGGTCTACGGCTCCGAGGCCCGCCGCGACGCCTACGCCTGGCTCATGGAGATCACCGCCGCCGCGGGCCCGCTGAAGGAGGGCTCGGCGGGAGCGGTCCTGCATGGCGAACTGGAGCGCGGCTACCGCTCGGCGGTGATCTTCACCTTCGGCGGCGGCAACAACGAGATCCAGCGCGAGATCATCTCCTGGATCGGCCTCGGAATGCCCCGGGTGCGGCGGTGAGTGTCTGCGGCCACCGTCGGTAGCGAGGATGCGTCCGCGAGTGGAGTGGGCGTCTCTGCGCTGCGGAGTGCGGCCGGGGGCGTCAGTCCTTCGCATGGTTCCTCTTCTTCATGGGGTGCCGGAAAACCGTGGGCGCCGGTGCTCCCTCACGCACCGGCGCCCACTCACCCCTGCCCGAGGTGGCTTGGTGTCCCGCTGACGGCCTCAGGGGACGAGAATGAGGCGGATGGGGTCGCCGGTCTTGTTCTCCAGACGGCTGACCGCGTCGGCCGCGTCGACGAGCGGGATGTGGTCGGTGATGGAGGGGGCCAGGTCGAGGCGTCCGCCTGCGGCGAGCTGCACCAGCTCGTAGACGCCGTCGGGCGTGCCGCCGTAGCGGCCGCGTACCTGCTTCTCCAGGTAGTTGAATAGGTACCGTACGCCGTATGAAATGCGATGTAACCCCGGTCGACGGGAGGGGCGCCGGGATTGGGGTCATTTTCCGTACGCCGTATGGGCGCTGGTACCGTACTAGGTATGGAAAAAAAGGTGAGACGTCCCCCGCGGGGAACGAGGAAGAGGGACGTGCCTCTGACCGAGGCCGGGATCTACGCCGCCGCCCTGCGGCTGATCGACGAGGACGGGGTCGAGGCGCTCACCATGCGCAAACTCGCCACTGTGCTCGATGCGAACCCGATGTCGCTGTACCACCACGTGCCGAACAAGGAAGCCGTGCTGCGCGGCGTGACGAGGACGGTCGGAGCCCAGTTCCGCACCGTGACACTTGAGGACGCCCCCTGGCAGGATCGCATCCGCCTTCTGGCGACGGATTTCCGGACGCTGGCGCACCGCCACCCCAAGCTGATGGCCTACTCCTTCAGCCACCAGCCGGACTTCATCCAGCCCGACGACCCGTTCTGGGCGGCGCTCACCGCCGTCGTGGCCGCCGCGGGGG
Organism: Streptomyces sp. IBSBF 3136; assembly: GCF_036815105.1. NCBI lineage: Bacteria > Bacillati > Actinomycetota > Actinomycetes > Kitasatosporales > Streptomycetaceae > Streptomyces > Streptomyces sp. IBSBF 3136. Next base: position 67,351 of record NZ_JAJSZC010000001.1, on the reverse strand, counting down.
TGCCGGAGTCGGAGATTGCGGAGGTCGCTGCTCTCACGGTCGCCGTCGTCGTCGGTGTTCTCACGGCCGAGCTCAACGGCTCGCTTCACCAGTGGGCGAGCCTCATGGCCCCCGGTCTTGCTGCCGGTGAGGAGGGGCCCACGGACGCGGCCCCCTCGGGGCCTGTCCAGGACCGCAGGTTCCGCCTGGTGATGGACACACTCATCGCCGGCCTGGAGAGCCGGCTCGCCACCGAACGTGAAAGCCGGGGCGCCGGCCACTGAGTGAACCGGAGCAGGGGGCGGCGAAGCGCTGATGGGCCGCTCACCCTTCTCGCTGCGTCACCCCTTCGTTTCCTTTCCTCCGTGCCACGTGGCACGAGCGCCTCCGTGTCGTCCAGTAAGGACTTGATGTCCCGCACGGGAGCTTCGAGCAAGGCGGTCCCTGCGGAAGACCCGAGGGCGATGTACATGGCAGGGATGTCGGGTTCGGGGGCCGGCCAGGTCCGGACGTCCGCGGAGCCGGCGAAGCCCTTCAGGCCGTCGGCCAGAACGTCCCGCCCCAGGATCCATTCGACCGGCTCGTCACCGTCGAGGAAGAAGGCGGCACGGACGACGTAGGGATCGTCGGGCTCGTGACGCAGGCGGACGCACACGGGCAGTGAGTAGTCGCACGAGACGACCAGTTGCAGGGCCGCCCGCCGCTCCACGGTCTTCAAGGGCTTCATCGGGTTCCCTCCTGGGCACGCCTCGGCCGCACCCCGAGCCGGCAGGCGGCGAAGAGGCGGCTGAAGGGGAGGCTGATCAGTGGCGGTGCTGCGGCACCGGTGGCGATGCGTGGTGCCGCAGCGGCTGGGCAGCGCGAGCCGGGCGGCGCGTGACGGGTGGTGGCATCGCGGGCAGGTCCGAGAACGGGAGGCCCTCACCCACCGGCGGTCCGGGACCGGTGATCCTCGGCCGGCGGGCGTGCTCCCTACCGCCGGCCGAATTCGAGGCAGGAGAACGGCCTGCCCCCGCGGCATTCAGCGAGACTCGCCTCACCGGTCGCCGTGATCCCCGTCGTGGCGTGCCATGGCCCGGCCATCCTCCTGGACGTGGTTCCAGCCGTGCCCGTACGAGCCGTCGGACTTCCAGGAGTGCCTCCCGTCGTCCCCGTCGTAGAACCGACCGTCGCGGTCGTACCGGGCCGAGTCGCCGACGCGGTCCTCGTGGTGCCATCCTCGCGTCCGGTCCCAGGAGCAGCCCTGGTCCAGCAGGTGGCCGAAGCCGTGGTCCCAGCGGTAGGCGGCGGCGTGCGTACCGACGGGTGGGTGCTGGACGTGCGCGGACGGGGAGGTCGCGGCCGAAGCGGTGCCCCCGGCACCGAGGACGGCGCCGCCGGTGATCGCTAGGGAGGAGACAGCGGCAGCGATGCGCTTCGTGAGCTGCTTCATGATCGTTCCTTTCCGGTCGGCGCCATCTACGCCGGCGGCCCGGCGGCCGATGCGTGGCGCCTGATGCGCCCTTGCCGAGGTTCCATACGTCGTATGGAACTGTCTGGACAGTTTTAACATACAACGTATGGAACTGTCGAGATCGGGCGGCACGGGCGGCCGGTCGATGTCCGGAGGGGCTTGACGGCCGGATCGCCAAGGCTGATGATTTCATCAGAAATGGGCAAATTGCTCATTTGCGGCATGCGCCGCACTGTGTGCCGCTCACCGGACATCGCCGTTCGCCCCGGCCGCACACAGGGCCGTCGCGCCGAGTGCCGACGCCCGCTCACCTCCGCACCTATGGGATGGACCGCGATGACCCTTACCCCCCCGACCCTCCTCGCCGAGCCGGCCGGCCCCCGTGAGATGCCGGACGCCGCCATAGCGATGCTCGATGCCCAGGGCACCGTGGTCGGTTGGACGCACGCCGCTCAGCAACTCGTCGGTTACTCGGCCGGTGAGGTTGTGGGCCGTTCCGCGGCTCACGTGCTGCCGCCTTCCCAGGACGCCCGGAGGGCGTCGGCGTTCGCCGAGCGGTGCCGTGCGCGGGGTGGATGGTCAGGGACCGCGGCGATACTCCACCGCGACGGTCGCACTCTCAGCATGACGCTGCGGGTCTCGCTGCTGCGGGGACGGGACGCCGGGGTCCGGTGGCTGGTGAGCGTGACGGACATAGGCTCTCTGTCCTCGGGCATGACCAGGGGACCGGTACGGGAGTCGCTTCTCGCCCGTGCGCCGATCGGCATCGTCGTCTATGACCCCCAGTTGCGCTGTGTGTGGGTGAACGACGCCATGGAGCGTCACGACGGCGTTCCCCGTCATCGACGCTTCGGGCGCGGTCTGAAGGACTCGCTTCCCGCCGTCGAGGCCGAAGCCCTCAAGGTGGTGATGCGGCAGGTACTGGAGAGCGGCACGACGACCGTGCACGAATACCGTGCGTGGCCGCCCGCGGACCGGCCCCGTGAGCACGCGTTCTCGGCCTCGTTCTTCTGCCTCCAGGGCGCGGACGGCGCGCCGCTGGGCGTGTGCTCCATGACCGTGGACGTCACCGGGAACCGTCGGGCGCGCGAGCGTCTCGCCATCCTCAGCGAGGCCAGCACGCACATCGGGAGCACCCTCGACGTGATGCGGACGAGCCAGGAACTGGCCGAGCTCGCCGTGCCCCTACTGGCCGACCACGTTCTCGTCGACCTCGTGGAGTCGGTTCCGTTCGGTGTCGAGCCTCCGGCACGGACCGGCACGACGAGTGGCCGCCCTCAGCTGCTGCGCCGTGCCGGTCTGGCCTCCGTCGACCTGGGTGTCCTGGAGTCGCCGTGGGTGCGCGAAGAAGTGGTCCACGCCCACCCTGACTCGCCTTTCTCCGCCGCCATGCGCTCGGGCCGGTCGTACCTGGAGCCGGTGCTGAACACCTGTTCCGGCCCCTGGGTCGACCACGACCCGGTGCGGGCGCAGAAGGTACGCGACAGCGGCGTCCACTCCTTGATGGTCGTACCCATCCGTGCACGGCGCTGCGTGCTGGGACTGGCGCTGTTCGGCCGCTCCGTCGAACAGGCGCCGTTCCAGGAGGACGACCTGCTGCTGGCCGAGGAACTGGTCACGCGCGCCGCGCTCTGCCTGGACAACGCGCTCCAGTACGCGCGCGAGCGCACCGCCGCCCTCGCACTGCAGCGGGACCTCCTTCCTCACCAGGTACGGGGTGGTGCCGCCGTCGACGTCGCCTCTCGCTATGTGCCGGCCGACATGGACCACGGTGTGGGGGGCGACTGGTTCGACGTGATCGAGCTGTCCGGCGCCCGGGTGGCCCTCGTCGTCGGCGACGTGGTGGGACACGGCATCAACGCGGCAGCGACCATGGGCAGGCTGCGCACCGCCGTGCGCACCCTCGCGGACCTCGACCTGCCGCCGGACGAACTGCTGGCGCACCTCGACGACACGGTCCGGCGACTGAACGACGAGGACGCCGACGTTTCCGACCCGGGGGCCGCCGTGGTGGGTGCCACCTGTATTTACGCCGTCTACGACCCGGTCACCCGACGGTGCACGATGGCGCGGGCCGGGCATCCACCGCCCCTGATCGTCGACCCGCGGGGCAGGGTCACCATCCCGGACCTGCCCGCCGCTGCCCCGCTCGGCATGGGCCTCGGCCTGGTCCCCTTCGAGTCCGTGGAGCTGGACCTGCCCGAGGGGAGCGTCCTCGCCCTCTACTCCGACGGCCTGGTCGAGTCCCGCGACGAGGACATCGACGTCGGCCTGCGGCGCCTGGGCGCCGCTCTGACGCAGCCGGGTGCACCCCTGGAAGACCTGTGCTCACGGGCGATGGAGACCTTGCCCGCTCGGGTATCTGCCGACGACGTCACGTTGCTCCTGGCACGGACGCGAGCACTGCAACCCGCGCAGGTCGCCTCCTGGGACCTGCAGAACGACCACCTCACCGTCCGCACGGCCCGGCACCTGGCCGTCCGTCAGCTCAGGCAGTGGGGTCTTGAGCCGCTGGTGACGCCCGTGGAGTCGATCGTCAGCGAACTGGTGACCAATGCCATCCGCCACGGCAACGGTCCGAGCCGGCTGCGGCTCATCCAGCACCGGGTGCTGACATGTGAGGTCTCCGACACCCATACCGGCCTGCCACGCCCCAGTCATCCGCGCACGCTCGACGAGCACGGCCGCGGCCTCAATCTCGTCGCTCGGCTGTCGCGCAGGTGGGGCTCCCGCTCCGCAGCACACGGCAAGGTCGTCTGGGCCGAACAAGACCTGCCGTCCACAGCCGGCGCCCGCTGAGACACCGACTGCCGACAACCGCCACAACGGAAATCCGTTCTCGCGGGCCCTCGTCATGGAAGCAAAAGACATGAACATACGGAATATCAAGAACGCCGAACCGGCGGACAGCTCCGAAGGAGCGATGACCGTCTCCGGTGCCGCTCCCGGCGGCAGGCCGTACGCCTTCGACAGCCTGGCCGCCGCCGTGCTCGACGACCGAGGCGCGGTGGTGGGGTGGACCGGCACAGCAGAGGACCTGACCGGGTTCCGCGCCGAGGAGGTCCATGGCCGCCCGGTGCGGGAGCTGGTGGCCGACCTCCCGCACGGCCCGCGCGGTGCCACGCAGTGGCCGGCGACAGGCCGGGTACGACTGCGGCACCGCTGCGGCAACCCGATCGACGTCACGTTCCGGATCACACGGGTGAACGGCTCGGCGGACTACCTCGTGCTCGCGGCCCCCATTCCTCACCTCGCCGACCACCAGCACAGCGACGCGCTCCTGCGCGCGCTGTCCGCACAGAGCGGGATCACGATCGCTCTGCACGACACCGATCTCACGACCATGCAGACGAACGCCATGCCGGACACTCCCGACGGGCGCCCTGTACAGCCCGGCACACGGCTGTGCGACGTGCTGTGCGCCGAGGACGCCGAGAGCATCGAGGCCGTACTGCGGCAGGTGCTCGAAACGGGCGTCCCGGTGATCAACCGGCATCAGCGAGTGCGCTGGCGGGACCATCCGGCGCCGCGGCACGAGCTGTCGCTGTCCACCTTCCGCCTGGAGGACGCGCGAGGCCGCCCCACGGGGGTCGCAGCCCTTTACATAGACGACACCGACCAACTGCGCGTCCGCCGCCAGCTGGATCTGGCCCGCGAGGTCGCCGAGCGCGTGGGCGGTTCCCTGGACGTCGTGCGGACCGCGCAGGACCTCACGGACGTCCTCGTACCCGCCTTCGGCGATCTCGCCGCAGTCGACCTCGCACAGGCCGTCTTCAACGGTGACGAACCCGTCGAGCGGCTGGGTGGAGGAGATCCACATCTGCGCAATGCGGCCCTGGCGCCGGCCACGGCAGCATGGCCGGCCGGAATCCAGCGCGGCAACCTCGTGCCACCGCTGTCCGACCACCCCCTCCTGCGCCGCTTCCAGCACGGCGAGACAGTCGTCTACGGCCCGGACGACATCATCGCCCTGATCGGCGACCCGCAGCAGGTCGAGCAGCTCCTCCCGCGCGAGGCCCATGCGGTGATGGTGTCACCGCTGTACGCCCGTGGCCTCACCCTCGGCGCGATCGTGGTCTGGCGCACCGGCTCGTCCGCACCGTTCACCGGGGACGAGGTGGACCTCATGCGGCAGATCGCTTCGCGGGGAGCGCTCGCCATCGACAACGCCCGCCGCTACACGCGCGAGCACAGAGCGGCCGTGGTCCTGCAACAGAGCCTGCTTCCTCCGGCCACGACCGACACCCCGGCCGCCGAGACCGCCGGCGTCTACCTGCCCGCAGGCGGGGGAGCGGGCACCCGCGGGGACTGGTACGACGCCATCGCACTGCCCTCCCTCCGGCTGGCCCTCGTCGCCGGAGACGTGGCCGGTCACGGCATACCCGCGAGCATCACCATGGGCCGTCTGCGCGCGGCCATCCAGACCCTCGCGGATCTCGAACTGGAACCGGACGAACTGCTCACACGAACCGCCGACCTGGTCCAGCGCCTCGCGGCGGAAGCGCCGCCTGGCGACCACGGCATCGTGGGCGCCACCTGTCTGTACGCGGTCTACGACCCGGTCACCCGACGCTGTGCCATGGCCAGTGCCGGTCACCCGCCGCCGGTGTGCGTCCGGCCCGACGGGACCGCCGAAGCCGTCGGCATCATCCCGGGGCCACCACTCGCCGTCTGCGGCATGCCGTACGAGACCACGACCATCGAGCTGGAACCGGGCAGCGTCCTCGCGCTCTACACGGACGGCCTGGTCGACCGAGGTGCGGACGACACCGAGGACGGGCTCCGGCGGCTGACGGATGCGCTCGCCGCGTCCTGCCGACCGGACCGACCGCTGGAGGAGACCGGCCAGGCGCTCCTCACCGAGCTGGTGGACGAAGCACCGTGCGACGATGCGACCCTGCTGCTGGCACGCACCCGCGCCATATCGGGTGAGGACACCGCCCACCGGCGGATACCGGCCGATCCGGCTGCCGTCTCCGAGGCCCGGGAATGGGCGACCCGCCAACTCACCGCGTGGGGGCTGGACGACCTCCTCTTCCCCACGCAACTCATCGTCAGTGAACTCGTCACCAACGCGATCCGCTACGGGCGTCCGCCGACCGAGCTGCGGCTGATCCACCACGGCACGCTGGTCTGCGAGGTCACCGACTCCAGCGGCACCCAGCCCCGCCTGCGGCGCGCCCGCACCACGGACGAGGGCGGGCGTGGCCTGTTCCTCGTCGCCCAACTGACTGAGCGCTGGGGTTGCCGCCATGGTCAGAACGGCAAGACCATCTGGTGCGAGCTGCCCGTCCAGGGCCCCCGCTGACCGACCTCGACCGCGGAGCCGACCGCCCTTCGGTGTCTGCGCGGCAGGTTTTGCGATCGTCGGAAGACGGGACGAGTAGGGGCCAGGCTCGACCGCGGTCGTGATCGGGGCCGGTGGCCTGGGCCAGGTAACCATCCAGATCCTGCGCGCGCTCAGCGCGGCGACCACCGTGGTCGCCGTCGACACCGACGCCGGCAAACTCGAAACCGCCGAGCACATGGGCGCCGACCTCTCGCTGCTCTCGAGCGACGAGACGATCACGCACATCAAGGACGTCACGGGGCAGCAGGGCGCTCAGCTCGTCCTCGACATGGTCGGCATCGACCCGACCCTGCGGATGGCCGCTCAGGTGGCCAGGACACTCGGCCACGTGACCATCGTCGGCCTCGGCGGCGGAGTCCTGCCCGTCAACTTCTCCAGCCCGCCGCACGAGTGCTCGGTCGTCTCGCCCTACTGGGGCTATCTCGCCGAACTGATGGAGGTGATCACCCTCGCCCAGCAGGAAAAGATCAAGATGCTGGTCGAGTACTTCCCCTTGGAACGCGCCGACGAGGCGTACCGGCTCCTGCACGACGGCAAGATCCGAGGACGCGCCGTCATCACCCCACACGTCTGAGCACAGTCGTCAACGCGACGGAGCACGACCAGGGGCATGCGCCGGTGAGCGGAGCAGCTCTGGTCGTGACCGGTGAACGCGCCGCGAAGGCGCCGCGAAGGCGCCCTCTCCATCGAGCAGCCTGCGGCTCACCGGGCGACGATGGACATGTTAGGCCGTGACGATGAGCTACTTCGAGAAGGAGGCAGGTGCCATGACATCTCCTTCCACTTCCCCCGGCCCCGACCCCCCTCGTGGCACCGAACCACGAGAAGGCCCCCTGGCCGAAGGCATGGCCACCCTGGCGAACCTGGGCTGGCAGATCCTGCTCACCATGGGCCTCGCCACCATCGCTCTGGGCGTGGTCGCCCTGGTCTGGCCGGAGGCGACACTGCGCGTCGTCGGCATCCTCTTCGGCGTCTACCTGCTGGTCACCGGTGTCTTCCAACTTGCCGCCGCCTTCGGCGCGCACGTCGCCCGGCATCTGCGCGTCCTGCACTTCATCACCGGCGCTGCCTCCGTCCTCCTGGGACTGATCTGCTTCCGGGGGACCCTGGAGTCGATCTTCCTGCTCGCCCTGTGGATCGGCTTCAGCTGGCTCCTGCGCGGCACCACGGAGACGGCTGCGGCGGCCTCCGTACCGGACATGCCGGCGCGCGGCTGGCACGTGGCCTTCGGCATCATCGGTGCTCTGGCCGGCATCGTGATGATCATCATGCCGTTCGCCTCGATCGCAGCGCTCACCCTGGTCGTGGGCGTCATGGCCATAGTTCTCGGCCTGACCGAAGTGGTCCGGGCCGTCAGGACGCGCGTCGAAATCGGCCGGCTCACCCGGGGCACGGCCGCCCAGCGGCGCTCCATGTTCCAGGCACGTCCGCACCCCCAGCACTGACCGGCGGAGCTGGGACGCGAGCTGTTGCCACGGGCGTGGTGATCTGCCGACGGGCATCCATGCCCAGTGGACGGGGTGGCGCGATCATGCAATGATGAATCCATCAGAACTGGTGATGCCATTCATTGGACATTCCGATGTCAAGCTCGAACAGCAATAGATTCGAACGCCGACGCTCGGAGACCCGGCAGGCTCTGGTCCGGGCCGCCCGCCAGATCCTTGCCGAGTCCGGCGACGCCGGCGCCAGCGTCCGTTCCATCGCGGAGCGCGCGGACGTCGGCCTTGGCTCGTTCTACAACCACTTCGCGTCCAAACGCGATCTGTTCGACGCGGCGGTGGCCGATGCGCTGGAGGAGTATGTCGAAGCCATTGAGGTGCGTCTGACCGGACTGGACGATCCCGCGGAGCGCGTGGCGGGGGGCGTCCGGCTCAGCGCGGACGTGGCCGAGTCACGCCCTCAGATCATGCGGATCCTCTGCCACAGCGGGCTCGGCCGCATTCATGCCGGCCGTGGACTGCTCATGCACCGTGCGCAGCGTGACGTGAGCAGGGCATCGCCTCGGGCCGCTTCGCCGTGACCGACCCGGTCATCGCCCTGTCCGCCCTGAACGGCAGCCTTCTGGCTCTCCTGGAGCTGTGGTTCACCCAACCCAAGATCGACAGCGACCGGACCGCGGGCGCCATGGCCGAGATGCTCCTGCACATGCTCGGCGTTCCCCTGGAGGAAGCCGGCCGACTGGTCCGGCGTCCTCTTCCTGGTCCGGCCTGAAGGAGCCCGGTCCGTACCTTCTGCCGTGAGCTGTGCCGCCGGCCGGTGCCGCCGAGTCGTCAGCCGAGGGCGCGGTCGAGGTTGAACGCGGCGCTGATGAGGGCGAGGTGGGTGAAGGCCTGCGGAAAATTGCCCAGTTGTTCGCCTGTGTGGCTGATCTCCTCGGCATACAGCCCGACATGGTTGGCGTAGGTGAGCATCTTCTCGAAGGCCAGGCGGGCTTCGTCCAGGCGGCCGGCGCGGGTGAGGGCCTCGACGTACCAGAAGGAGCAGATGGAGAAGGTGCCCTCGTCGCCGTCCAGGCCGTCGGGGCTGGCCTTGGGGTCGTAGCGCCAGACGAGGGAGTCGGAGACCAGTTCGTGGCCGAGGGCGTCGAGGGTGGACAGCCACACGGGGTCATGGGGAGCGATGAACCTGGTCAGCGGCATCATCAGCAGGGCAGCGTCCAACACGTCGCCGCCCTCGTACTGCACGAACGCGGCCACGATCGCGCCGGTGGGGGCGTAGGTGAGCAGCTTGAGCGTGAGTGCGGAGCGGTGCACCATCTCCCGCCAGCGGCCGCGGTAGCGGGACTGCTGCAACCAGTGCCGCCAGAAGGCGACCGTGGCGGTGAACTCCGACTCCGCCTCGCCCTGGGAGCAGCCGCGCGGCGGTGTCCCGTCGCGGACCCGGTCCAAGGCGAGGACCGCCGTCTCCCCCTGGGAGAGTGCGAACTCTGCGCACACGTCGGTCTCGTGGGCCTTCATCGGCACCGTGGAGGTCAGCGTCAACGACAGCGCCTCGGAGGTGAAGAGGGCGGCCTGGTCCAGCATCCGCACGGTGTGCGGCTGAGTGCCGTAGCCGAACCGGGGGCTGACCCGGGCCCGGAACGGGATACTTCCGCGGACGCACACCACCCGACGGATCAGCCGGTGACGGTCGGCGTCGGCGGCGTCCCCCACGGGCATGAAGTCCTGGATCTCTCCCAGCCCGTCCTCGGTGAAGAACCGGGTGATCAGCACATTGGTGTCGGGGAAGTAGAACTGTTTGGTCTCCGCCCGAACGGCCGGCGACAGCTCGAAGGATCCGCCTCGATCCGCGTCCAGCAGGGCGGCGAACACGCTGGGGGAGTCGAAGGAGGGGCAGCAGTACCAGTCGATGGTCCCGTCGGTGCCCACGAGGGCCGCCGTCCGAAGGTCGCCGATCAGGCCGTGATCGGCGATCGGAAGATACCGGTCGGGCGTCGCGCGCGCGGGGGCTCCGGTCATGGCGGCGGCCTCCCTCCTTCTCCCACTGTGATCCTCCCCGGCGGCAGCGGCATCAGATGGGCCCGTCAGGGGCGTCACTGTGACCGGCCCGAGCCCCCGCGGAGCCACTGCCCGGTGTCCCCGCCGCCTCCTGAACCGTCAGTCGAGGTCGGGCAGCGGGCGCCGGGTGACCTCATGGGCGTCGTCCGCGGGGACGCCGAGCATACGCAGGGACATCTCGGCCAGGTCGGACGCGGCCTCGTCGCCGTCGAGGTCGGGGCGGGCCAGTCGGAGCGCCACGAGGGACATGAGGGTGCCACCCACGGCGGACAGGGCGGTGGTCGCGTTGGCGCAGTCGAAACGGCCAGAGGCGATGCCGATCTCCAGGTCGCGCAGCGCTCGCGGGGCCAGGCCGCGCTCGGAGTGAATGTAGGCCAGACCGCGGTCGCGCAGGATCCGCGTGAGTTCGGGGTGGGAGTCGGCCATCCTGGCGGTCAGCCTGAATCCGGCGGCGACCAGCTCGGCCGGATCGTCGATCCCTTCCACCCGCTCGTCGATGAGCTGTCCGAACTCCTCCAGGGCGTCCGTCACCGCGGCGTCGAACAGCTCCGTCTTGGACTCGAAGTGGTTGTAGAAGGAACCGAAACCCACGTCCGCCCGTTCGGCGATGGCCTGGATGCTGGCGCTGGTGTCCCCGGTCTCGGCGAGGATCTGCCGGGCCGCCCGAACGAGCGCCTGGCGGGTCTCGGCACGGCGCCGCTCGAAGCGGTTCTTGGGCGGGGCTGACGTCGGCATACGGCGAGTGTAACAACCGTCGCGATGAGTCTGCCATTACTGATGAGATCATCAACTATTTGGCCTCATCCTATTGACGATGAGACTTGGCAAAGTTGATGATTTCCTCATTACAGCAGTGTTGCTTGGAGGACACTCATGTCCCACCCCGTTAACAAGATCGACGCGCCGACAGCCCACCAAGACCTCCACAGCGAGCGGGGGGCGCTTCGCGGCGAACACCCCGGCCGGTCCCGGAACCCCGTGATCAAGGTGGCGGACCTGGCCTGGCTGGAGTTCGAGAAGCCGGACCTGGACCGGGCCGAGATCTTCGCGCGCGACTTCGGCTTCGGGGTCGCCGCACGCACCGAAGACGCGCTGTGGCTGCGCGGCACGTTCGCAGGCCCACCTTGCATGGTCATTCGGCGCGGGCACGCGTCCCGGTTCATCGGGCCGGCGTTCCGCGCGGCCGAGCCGGCCGATCTCGACCGGCTGGCCCACGCCACCGCCAGCACCGTCCGGGACATCAACGTTCCCGGCGGTGGACGGTCGGTCTCCCTGCTCGATCCCTCGGGCCTCCCCGTCCGGGTCGTGCACTGCCGCGACCAACTGCCCGCGCTGCCCGAGCAGCCCCCGCTGCTCCTCAACACGGGCGGATCGCAGCGCCGTACGAACGCAACCCAGCGCCCACCCCGCGAACCGTCCCGCATCCAGCGCCTGGGCCATGTGGTCATGGAGACGCGGAGCTTCCTCCGCACCCTTGACTGGTACCTGGACACCCTCGGCATGATCGTGTCCGACTTCCTCTTCCTGGACGGGCAGCGCGGACGCGGGCCGACCATGGCGTTCATCCGCTGCGACCAGGGCGGCGTGGCCGTCGATCACCACACCCTCGCCCTGCACCTGGGGCCGGGCACCGGCTATGTCCACTCCGCGTATCAGGTGACCGATCTGGACTCGATCGCGGCCGGCGGCGAGTACCTGGCCGAGCGCGGCTACCAGCGCAGCTGGGGCATCGGCCGGCACATCCAGGGCAGCCAGCTCTTCGACTACTGGCGCGACCCCGACCGCTTCATGCTGGAGCACTTCGCCGACGGCGACCTGTTCTCCTGCGACCTCGAACCCGGATGGGCGCCTATGTCGGCGAGCGGCCTGGCCCAGTGGGGCCCGCGCGTCACCCGCGACTTCCTGGGCGCCCGCCCTTCCCCCGCCAAGCTCCGCGAGGTCATGACGGCCCTGCGCGGCGACAACGAACTCGACCCCGCACGCCTGCTGGGCCTGATGAAAGCGATGAGCTCATGAGCACCAACGTTCTGCGCACCACCGACGGCTGGTGGGTCGTCCGGGACGCACACGCCGTCCGCATCGAGACCAAGGCGGTCACCACCGCCGAGCTGCTCGCCGACCGGGACGCGGTCCGCGAGGCCGCTGCCTCCGGCGACAGCGGTACGCCCGTGGCCGACCTGGTGCCGCTGCCTCCGGTCACCGCCCCCTGCCGGGTGGTCGCTCAGATGGTCAACTACCGCAGCCATGCCAAGGATTCGGGCTTCACCGGCGACGTCCCGCCCACCTTCTTCCGCAAGGCGTCCGGCTCGGTCAGCGGCCCCCATGACACGATCGTCCGCCCGGCGCACGTGAAGTTCCTCGACTACGAGGTGGAACTCGGCCTCGTCATGGGCGCGGCCCTGCCCGTCGGCACCGTCGTGGAGGAGCGGGACCTGCCCCGCTACGTGGCCGGGCTGGTCCTCACCAACGACGTCAGCGCCCGCGACGTCCAGCTGACCAAGACCCAGTTCTACGAGAGCAAGTCCTACCCGACCTTCACACCGACCGGGCCGTACCTGGCCCTGCTGGAGCCCGAGGACTTCGCCCATCTGCTGAACCTGCGGCTGCGGCTGTCCGTGAACGGCGTGCCGCGCCAGGACCGCACGCTTGCCGACATGATCGTGCGGCCCGCGCAGGCGCTCACCCTGCTCGCCCGCTTCCAGACCCTCGACGCGGGCGACCTGCTGCTGACCGGCACCCCTGGCGGCACTGCCCTGAAGGCCCCGCCCAAGCCGGTCGCGAAGATCAGCGCACTGCTGTCGCCCGCAACGAGGTGGAAGGTGTTCTTCAACGGCCAGGCCAAGAACCCCCTCTACCTGCGCGACGGTGACCTCGTCACCGCCACGATCGCCACCCCCGACGGGCGGATCGACCTGGGTGAGCAGCGGACCGCTGTGGCGGACGCGAGGTGAGCGCCGCAGCCCGGAGGCCGGTGGTGATCGTCGGCGCGGGACCTGTGGGCGTCACCGCCGCCCTGCTGCTCGCCCGGCACGGCGTGCGCAGCCTGCTCCTCGAACGCCACCGGGACATCTACCCCCTGCCACGCGCCGTCGTGGCCGACGACGAGGTCCGCCGGATCCTGCAGAGCGTCGGTGTCCATGAGGAGTTCGCCGCCCTCGCCCGCCCGGCCCCCGGGCTGCGGCTGCTGGACGCCCGCCGCCGGGTGATCACCGAGTTCCCCCGGTCCCTGGACGGACACCACGGCTTTCCGCAGACCAGCATGTTCGACCAGCCCGAGCTGGAACGCCTGCTGCGCGACGCCCTGGCGCGCCGCACCGAGTGCGAGCTGTGGAGCGGGGTGGAGGTCGTGTCCGTCACCCAGGACACCGGCGGCACGGCTCCGGTGCGGGTCACCTTCCGCCGCGACGGTGCCGACGAGGAGGAGCACCTGTGGGCCGATGCCGTGCTCGGCTGCGACGGCGCGGGCAGCGTGACCCGCGAAGCGATCGGCGCCACGTGGGAGGACCTGCACTTCGAGGAGAGCTGGCGGGTCATCGACGTGCGCACCAGCCTTCCGGTGCGCACCTGGGAAGGCGCCGAGCAGATCTGCTGCCCCTCCCGGCCGGCCACGTTCATGCGCGTAGGTGAGGACCGCTACCGCTGGGAGTTCCGGCTGTCCGAGGAGGAACGCCTGGACGGCTCTGCGGGACGGCAACGCCTGCGCGAGCTGGTCGCCCCCTGGGTGGACCTGCCGGCAGACGGCTCGCCGGGCGACGACTTCGAGGTGATACGGCAGGCGCAGTACACCTTCCGGGCCCGGCTGGCCGACCGGTGGCGCCGGGGACGCGTCTTCCTGCTGGGCGATGCCGCACATCTCACCCCGCCCTTCGTCGGGCAGGGCCTGTGCGCCGGCCTGCGTGACGCCAACAACCTCACCTGGAAACTCGCCCGGGTCCTCCGACAGGGCGCGCCCGAGGAACTGCTGGACACCTACGAACGCGAGCGCAAGCCGCACGCCCGCCATGTGATCCGCGTGGCGGTCGCCGTCGGCTGGGCCATGACCGGAGGACAGGACCGCGGTGCGGCGTTCCGCCGGGCCGTCGTGGGCGCGGTCTGTCGCATCCCCGGCGTGACCGAGGCGGTGAGCCGTGACCTCAGCCCCGCCCTGACCACCGGTCCACTCGTACGGCGCCGCCCCCAGCTGACGGGCCGCGGGCTGGCCGGCACCTTCTGCCCCCAGCCCTGGGTACGACACGACGGCAAGCGAGTGCGCCTCGACGACGTCCTCGCGGACTGCTTCGCCGTCCTGACCGCGATACCGCCCACAGCGCGGATGACGTCCGTGGCAGCCGCACTGGGCGCGCTCACGATCCACGTCGACGACCTGGACGACGACGGCACCCTGGCCGCCTGGCTGGCACGCGGCCGGGCGGACGCCGTCCTGCTGCGCCCCGACCGCGTCGTGACGGACACCGTGCCGACCGGCGCGGGCGACTTCACAGGCACATCCGTCTGGGCCCCGCTGCTGCACACGACCCGCCGCGCCGATACCCGGCCCGACCCTCTGCCGAGGAGCACCGCATCATGACCACCCCGCGCCTCGCGCCGTACCCCGAACCCTTCTTCACCCCCCGTCCGGACGCGGCCGCCCGCAGCCGCATCGCGGACTTCGCCCGGTGGACTGCGCGGCACCGGGACGCCCCGGACGGCGAAGCCCCGACCGACTACCAGGCCCTCCACCACTGGTCGGTCACCGACCTGGAAGCGTTCTGGGTCGCGGTGTGGGAGTACTTCGACGTCGATGCCACCACTCCCTACGAGCGCGTGCTGGACGAGGAGACCATGCCCGGCGCGCGCTGGTTCCCCGGCGCCTCCCTCAACTACACGCACCACGCGCTGCGCAACCTGGACCCGGAATCGCCCGCGATCACCGCGCTGGACGAGACGGGAGCCGGCTACGAGATCACGGGCCGGCAACTGCGCGCCCGCGTCGCCTCCGTCGCGGCCACCCTGCGCGACCTGGGCGTGGGGGAGGGGGACCGGGTAGTGGGCTACCTGCCCAACACCCCGCACGCGGTCATCGCCTTCCTCGCCACCGCCAGCCTGGGCGCGGTGTGGTCGGTGTGCGGTCAGGACTACGCACCCAAGGCGGCCGCCGACCGCTTCGCCCAGCTCGAACCGACGGTGCTCATCACCGCGGACGGCTACCTCTTCAACGGCACCACGCACGACCGCCGTGCCGCCTCGCTCGACCTCGCCGGAGCCCTTCCCGCTTTGAAGGCCACGGTGCTCGTGGACAACGTGGGCCTCGACTGGCCCGAGAACGGGCACACCATGCTCACGGTCCCCTGGGAGGAAGCGGCCTCCCGCACCGAATACCTCACCATCGTCCCGGTGCCGTTCGACCACCCGCTCTGGGTCGTCTTCTCCTCCGGCACCACCGGCCTGCCCAAGGGCATCGTCCACGGCCACGGTGGCGTCCTGCTCGAACACCTCAAGACCCTGGGCCTGCACTGCGACCTGGGCGTGGGCGACCGCCTGCTGTGGTACACCACCACCCACTGGATGATGTGGAACCTGGTCGTCTCCACCCTGCTGACCGGCGCCACCACCTGCACCTACGACGGCAGCCCCGCGCCGGTGGCGCGCCCGGACATCCTGTGGGAGCTGGCGGCCCGCCACAAGGTCACGGTGTTCGGCACCAGCCCCCAGTACCTGCTGGCCATGGCCAAGCTGGGCATCGAACCGTCCACGCACGACCTGTCCGCCATCCGCGCCATCGGCAGCACCGGCTCCACCCTGCCCGCCTCCGCCTACCCCTGGGTCCGCGACCACGTGGGCGCCGGCATCCAGCTGGCCTCCACCAGCGGCGGCACCGACATCGTCTCCGCGTTCGCAGGCAGCGCCCCCACCACCCCCGTCTGGGCGGGCGAGCTGTCCGCCCCCAACCTGGGCGTGGCACTGGCCGCCTACGACGAGCAAGGCTTCCCCGTCACCGACCGGGTCGGTGAACTCGTCGTCACCCGGCCCATGCCGTCGATGCCGCTGTACTTCTGGAACGACCCCGACGGCAGCCGCTACCGCGATGCCTACTTCAGCGCCTACCCGGGCGTGTGGCGGCACGGCGACTGGATCACCCTCACCTCCCACGGCTCGGTGGTGGTCCACGGCCGTTCCGACGCCACCCTCAACCGCAACGGCGTGCGCCTGGGCAGTGCCGACATCCACGACATCGTCGAGCACCTCCCCGAGATCTCCGAGGCCCTCGTCATCGGCGCGGAGGAACCCGACGGCGGCTACTGGATGCCGCTCTTCGTGGTTCTCGCCGACGGGGCCGACCTGGACGACTCCCTGCGCGACCGGATCCGCGACGCGATCCGCGCGGGTACCTCACCCCGACACGTCCCCGACGAGATCCTCGCCGTACCGGCGATCCCGCACACGAGGACCGGCAAGAAGCTCGAGGTTCCCGTCAAGCGCCTTCTCCAGGGCGCCCCCGCCGAGCAGGTCCTCAACCCCGCGGCCGTCGACAACCCCGAACTGGTCGCCTACTTCGCCCGGTTGGGCGTCGAGCGATCCAGGCGGCCGGCACATGACATGTGACCGATGACCGGACGGGGCGGAGATCCCGCCCCTGGGCCACACCATCCGCAACACCGAAGTCAGAGAGAGACCGTGAGCATGATCGACCGCGAACCGCAGACGCTCGATGTCCTGGACGACGCCGGGCGAAAGCTGCTGTTCACCGAGGCCCGCACCGCGAACACCTTCGCCGACGTGGCCGTCACCGACGACGAACTCTCCGTGATCTGGGAACACGCCCGTTGGTCGCCGAGTGCCGCCAACAGCCAGCCTCTCCGTGTGCTCTTCGTGCGCACCGACGAGGGCAAGGAGCGACTGGTCCGGCATCTCGACGAGGGCAACAGGGCCAAGACGCTTCAAGCGCCGGCGGTGGCGGTCCTGG
This sequence comes from Streptomyces sp. IBSBF 3136, assembly GCF_036815105.1. Classification (NCBI taxonomy): domain Bacteria; kingdom Bacillati; phylum Actinomycetota; class Actinomycetes; order Kitasatosporales; family Streptomycetaceae; genus Streptomyces; species Streptomyces sp. IBSBF 3136. The sequence goes on along the minus strand of NZ_JAJSZC010000001.1, from coordinate 50,126 downwards.
CGTACGACGTCGACTTCCACGAGCAGATGCCGGCGGTCTTCCCGGCTCGCGGTGAGATGCTGCGAGCGGCCTTCGCCGATCAGGACGAGAAGCGTCGGATGCTGGCCTCCTACAACTCCGCCCTGCAGACAGGGGTGTTCCTGCTTGCGGTGCGCGCGGCGGGGCTCGCGGCCGGTCCCATGGCGGGCTTCGACCGGATCGGCGTGGACAAGGAGTTCTTCGCCGGTAGCGGCTGGCGTTCGCATCTGGTGGTGAACATCGGTCATCCCGGTGCCGATCCGTGGTTCCCGCGGCTGCCCCGCGTGCCCGTCGAGGACGCCGTCGCCTGGGCCTGACGGCACGAAGTGCCGCGAGGAGGTGCCATGCCGTGGGCGCCGGTGCTCCCCTGAGCACCGGCGCCCCTCGCTCACCGCCTGCTTCACCGCCGACATCACCCTGCTGCCCGAAGATCAGGGTGGTGCGGACGTGGTGCCCGGTGATCGGCTTTGTGTCCACATCTCCAGCGCCGCGGTGTGGGGCACGGTCACGCTTCACGGAGTCGACGTGGGCCGCGCGCTGAGCCGCGCGCATCCTGATCACTGCCTCCGCGTCCGCTCCCGTCGCGGCTGACCCGCGGTACCGCTCCGCCGGTATCACTCCGCCCGGCGGCCGTGGCATCGTGGGCGTAGGGCGGAGGTGACCCCATGACCGATGGCGACCCCGGGCTGTTCGGGCCCTCCTCGGTGACCTGGCAGATGCACGGCGACCCGATGATGTGGGTCGCCGGCGTGCGCGCGCTCTATCTCCAGGCCCTGCACCCCCGTGCCGTCCGCGGTGTCCTGCAGAACTCCGACTTCCGCCGCGACGCCTGGGGGCGGCTGATGCGCACCGCCGACTTCGTCGGCACCACCACGTACGGCACCACGGCGGCCGCCGAGCGGGCGGGCGCCCGGGTGCGCAGGATCCACCGGCTGCTCACCGCGACGGACCCGGACACCGGCGAGCGGTACGGCGTCGACGAGCCGGAGCTGCTCCTCTGGGTGCACTGCGCGGAGATCGACTCCTACCTGCACGTCCTGCGCCGCTCCGGCTTCCCGCTCGGTGACGCCGACGCCGACCGCTACATCGCCGAACACCTCGTCAGCGCCCGCCTGGTGGGCCTCGACCCGGGCGCCGTGCCGGCCGACCGGGCCGAGCTGGCCCGGTACTTCGAGAAGGTGCGGCCCGACCTGGCCGCGGGACCCGAGGCACGCGAAGTGGACGACTTCCTCCTCCGCCCGCCGACGCACCCCCTCCTGCTCCCCGCGCGCGAGGTGCTGTGGCGGCGCGTGGCGCACCTGGCGTACGCCTCCCTGCCCCCGTACGCCCACGAGCTGTACGGCAGACCGGCCCCCGCGGCCGCCACCGTCACCCGCAGGCTCCGGGGCACGGGCGCCCTGCTGCGGTGCGTCCCCGCACGTCTGCGCTGGCAACTGCCGCCCAAACACGTCCTGCGCGCCATGGCGAGGCTCGGCCCAGGGGCCCGACCGGCACCATACAAAGTGGGGCGATAGCCCGCCATACTGGACGAGCAGGGGGGTGTGTCACGGAACGGGTCGCGTCGCGCGCGGCCCGGGGGACCGTGGCGCTGCCCCTGAGGGGTGGGGCGGGCGGCGACGGGGGCGACGGCGCGCGATGGGGGAGAACAGGCTGATCCAGGGCCGTTACCGGCTGCTCGACCTGATCGGGCGGGGCGGCATGGGCGAGGTGTGGCGGGCCCGGGACGAGTCCCTCGGGCGGCAGGTCGCGGTGAAGTGCCTCAAGCCGCTCGGCCCGCAGCACGACGCCTCCCTCGCCCGGGTCGTGCGCGAAAGGTTCCGCCGGGAGGCCAGAGTGGCCGCGGCGCTGTCCCACCGAGGGGTGACCGTCGTCCACGACTTCGGCGAGGACGACGGCGTGCTCCACCTCGTCATGGAACTGCTGGACGGACGCGACCTCAGCCGGCTCCTGGAGGACGGCAAGGGGCACCCGCTGCCGGTGGTCGAGGTGATCGACATCGCGGAACAGGTGGCCGCCGCCCTCGCGTACACCCACCGGCAGGGCGTCGTCCACCGCGACCTGAAACCCGCCAACGTCGTCCGGTTGGCCGACGGCACCGTGAAGATCTGCGACTTCGGCATCGCCCGCCTCGGCCACGACATCGGCTTCACCGCCCGGCTGACCGGCACCGGCGTCGCGATGGGCACCCCGCACTACATGTCCCCGGAGCAGATCGCCGGCACCGAGGTCGACCACCGCAGCGACCTGTACTCGTTGGGCTGCGTGCTCTACGAGATCGCCACCGGGACGCCCCCGTTCGACCTGGACGATGCCTGGGCCATCCTGGTCGGCCACCGCGACACCCCGCCCAGACCGCCGCGCGTCCGGCGCCCCGAACTGCCCGCGCCCTTCGAGCGGATCGTCCTCGACCTGCTGGCCAAGCGCCCCGAGGAACGCCCCTACGACGCGGCGGAGCTGGCGCGCCGCCTGTCGGCGGCCCGCGCGCCGGCCGGGTACGTGCCGACGGTCGTGACGTCCTGGCCGCCCGCCGGCGGGACGGCCGTGCGCGAGCCCCGCCTGCCGTCCTGGACCCGGGGCATGACCACCGGCCACAAGGCGGTCGGCGCCGGACCGCGCGCCACCCCGGCCGACCCCGGCGCGGCCCTGACCGGCGCCTGGACCCTCCCGGCCGCCACCGGCGCCTGGACCCTTCCGGCCGCCACCGGTGCCGAGCCGGCGGTCCCGACCCGGCCGTCCCCGGCCGCCGTCGCCGGCCTCACCGCACGGCACCAGGAGGCGCTCGCCCTGGCCCGGCGCGGCCACTGGACCCGGGCGCGCGAGATCCACCTGGCCGTCGCCGCCGAACGGGCGGCCCTGCTCGGCCCCGACCACCCGGACACCCTCGCCAGCCGCTACGAGGCCGCCTTCACCCTCAGCCGCACCGGCCGGGCCGCCGCCGCGCTGCGCGCCTACACCGGCGTCGCCGACGCCCGGGAGCGCGTCCTCGGCCCCGACCACCCCGACACGCTCGCCGCGCGCCAGGAGACCGCCTACGTCCTGGGCCGGCTGGGCCGCCACTTCGAGGCCCACCAGACCTACACCGCGGTGCTGGCCGCCCGGCTGCGCGTCATGGGTCCCGACCACGCCGACACCCTGCGCTGCCGGCACAACCTCGCCCTCAACCTCAGCCGGCTCGGCCGCCTTCAGGACGCGCACCGCATGGCGCTCGACGTGGCCGCCGCCCGGGCCCGGGTGCTCGGCCCCGACCACCCCGACACCCTGGTCACCCGGTACGAAGTCGCCTACACGCTGGGGCAGTCGGGCCGCTGGGAGGAGGCGCTGCGCACCTACCGCGAGGTGGCCGAGGCACGCGCCCGTACCCTCGGCCCCGACCATCCGGACACCCTCGCCGCCCGCTACGAGGCCGGGATCAGTCTCGGCCGGCTGGGCCGCAGCGCGGACGCCCTGCGGCTCTACCGCGACCTGGTCGAGGACCGCACCCGGGTCCAGGGCGCAGCCCACCCCGAGACCCTGCGCGCCCGGCACGGTCTCGGCGTCAACCTCGGCCGGCTCGGACGCTGGGAGGAGGCCCTCGCGGAGGCCCGTGACGTGTGCGCGCAGCGCGAGCGCGTCCTCGGCCCCGACCATCCGGACACCCTGGTCAGCCGCCGCGAGGTCGCCGTCGCCCTGGGCTGGCTGGGCCGCTGGACGGCCGCGCTCACCGAGTACGGCAGGGTCGCCGCCGCCCGCGAACGCGTCCTCGGCCCGGACCACCCCGACACCCTCGCCAGCCGCAACGACGAGGCCCACTGCCTGGAGCAGCTGGGCCGCGGCGCGGAGGCGGTGGAGCTGTACCGCAGGGTCGCGGTGCTGAGCCGGCAGCGAGTGTCCGGAGGTCGCTGACGGCCACCGGCACGGTGGCTCAGACACCCGCTCGGGCTGCCTTTGGCATGTGCCAACGGTATTTCGCCTGATTGGCGGTGCCTCGCAAGGGCCGCGTCCTGAGATCGTGGCGCCAGTTTCCCGGTGGAGCGAACCCCGGTGACCGGCCAGTCGGCCACCGGTGAGTCCTCCCACACCTCACATGCAGCGGCGCCCCCGCCGTTTCCGCGCGTCGGCGCCGCGCATCCCCTCAAGAGACAGGAGCCGAACGTGCGTGTCATGATCCAAATGCGCCCCGAGCCCGACGTCGTCGCGGCCGTCATCGATCCGGGCGTCACCACCACCGCCGCCGACGTCGCCGGCCCGATCCCCGGAATCGCGCTGGACCCGGGCTTCGAGCCGGTACCTGTGCCCGGGCCCCAGCCCGCGGCACCCGGCGCGGACCCGTTGTCCCTGGAGACCGCCCGGTTCTCCATGGCCCCCGAGCACGCCACTGTCCTGGTACGAGGCGAGATCCAGGACTACGACGTGGCCAGCCGCTACGCGATGCTGGCGCTGGCCCGCCCGGACATCGTGGGCATCTCCTCGGACCCGGCCATCGAGACCCTGCCGACCTGTGGCGGCGACGGTCCGGTGGGCGACTGGCACGACGTCCGCGCCAAGCTGACCGACCACCTGAAATCGGAGGGCATGGACGGCGACGGAGTCGCCCTCGCCATCCTCGACACCGGCATCAACGTCGCCCATGTGTCCCGGATCCTCGGCCAGGACGTCACCGTCGACGAGGCCCGCAGCTGGAAGCCCGCCGGGGTCAACGGGAACTTCGGGCAGTTCCCGGTGGACCACGGCTCGATGTGCGCCTTCGACACCAGGATCACCGCGCCCCGGGCCGCGCTCCTGGACATCCCCGTCCTGAGCCCGAAGCCGCTGCTCGGACTGCTCTCCGACGCCGTCGCGGCCTTCGCCCACCTGCGGGGTGTCCTGGACGCGATGCCGGCGGAGGGCCGCTCGCTGGTGGTCAGCAACAGCTGGGGGTCCTTCAGCCCCAGCTGGGACTTCCCGCCCGGCCACCCCGGAAACTACTCGGACAACCCCGCGCACCCCTTCAACCTGGCCGTCAGCGCCCTGGAGCAGGCGGGCGCCGACATCCTCTTCGCGGCCGGCAACTGCGGCCGGGAGTGCCCCGACACCCGCTGCGCCTTCCCCGACCGGCCCATCAACGGCGCCAACTCGCACCCCCGCGTGCTGTCCATCGGAGGCGTCGACACCCGCGGCGCCCGGGTGGGCTACTCCTCCGAGGGACCCGGGCGGCTCAGCCGTCGCAAGCCGGACGTCTGCACGTTCACTCACTTCGCGGGGTCGCAGGCGTTCGGCCCGGACGAGCCGGACACCGGGACCTCCGCCGCCTGTCCCGTCGCCGCCGGTGTGGTCGCCGCGGTGCGCTCCCAGCTCTCCGCCACCGAGCTGCCCCCGGCCGATCTGCGCACGCTGCTCCGCCGTACGGCGGACGACCTCGGGATGGCCGGCTTCGACTTCAAGTTCGGGTACGGCATGGTGGACGCGGCCGGCATCGTCGAGGCGGTGCGCAGGCGCCGGAAGAACGGCCGTCATCACTGAGGAGAAGCCATGACCCCGGGCCCCGCCGTCCTCGTCACGGTGACCCTGCCCGCCGGGGCGACGCTGGAGGACGCCCTGCACCGGTACGGGCTCACCCCCGACCAGGTCGACGAGGCGTACGGACTCGTCTCCGTGGACCCGGCCAAAGGCCTGTACGCCCTGCTCGTCAGCGAGGACGCGGCGGCCCGCCTCACCGGCGGTCCCGGCGCGTCCGGCCCGTACGCAAACCCGCGCATCGAGCCCTACGGCCCGCCGCGACCCGCACCCGGGACCGGCGAGGACGAACGCTGAGCGGCACGCCGGGGGGGGGGGGGGGGGCCCCCCCCCCCCCCCCCCCCCCCCCCCCCCCCCCCCCCCCCCCCCCCCCCCCCGCCGCGTACCTCTGGCCCCCTTGATCGTCTCGTGCTACGAAGAGGCATGCCTGCTGACGAGGGAACCCGCAGCTACGACGTCGTCGTCGTCGGTGGCGGCCACAACGGTCTGGTCGCCGCCGCCTACCTGGCCCGGGCCGGCCGAAGCGTGCTGGTGCTGGAACGACTGGACCACACCGGCGGCGCCGCCGTGTCCACCCGGCCGTTCGCCGGGGTGGACGCCCGGCTGTCGCGCTACTCCTACCTGGTCAGCCTGCTGCCCCGGAAGATCCTGCGCGACCTCGGGATCGAGGTCGGCCTCCGCGGCCGCACCATCTCCTCGTACACCCCCGTGGAGCGCGGCGGACGGCCCACCGGCCTGCTCGTGGGCGGCGGCGAGCCGCGCACCCGGGCGGCCTTCGCGCGGCTCACCGGCGGCGAGCGCGAGTACGCGGCCTGGCAGCGCTTCTACGGCATGACCCACGAGGTCGCCCAGCGCGTCTTCCCCACCCTCACCGAACCGCTGCCCACCCGTGACGAGCTGCGCCGCCGCGTCGACGACGAGACCGCCTGGCGGGCGCTGTTCGAGGAGCCCATCGGTGTCGCCGTCGAGGAGAACTTCACCGACGACCTGGTGCGGGGCGTGGTCCTCACCGACGCGCTGATCGGCACCTTCGCCGACGCCCACGACGCCTCCCTCGCCCAGAACCGCTGCTTCCTCTACCACGTCATCGGCGGCGGCACCGGCGCCTGGGACGTGCCGGTCGGCGGCATGGGCGCGCTGACGGACGCGCTGGCGGCCGCCGCGCGCTCGGCGGGAGCGGTCATCGCCACCGGACACGAGGCGCTCGCCATCGACACCGACGGGCGCACCGCCGAGGTCCGCTACCGCACGGCCGACGGCGAGGGCGTCGCCGCCGCCCGGCACGTCCTGGTGAACGCCTCCCCGCGGGAACTGGCCGCACTGACCGGGGACACGGCCCCGGAGCCCGCCGAGGGCGCCCAGCTCAAGGTCAACATGCTGCTCACGCGGCTGCCCAGGCTCCGCGACCCCGACGTCGACCCGCGCGAGGCCTTCGCGGGCACCTTCCACATCGCCGAGGGCTACCGGCAGCTCGCCACCGCCCACGCCCAGGCCGCCGCCGGCGAACTGCCCACCGCGCCACCCTCGGAGATCTACTGCCACTCCCTGACCGACCCCAGCATCCTCGGCCCCGACCTCGCCGGGCGCGGCTACCAGACGCTGACTCTGTTCGGCCTGCACACGCCCGCCCGGCTGTTCACCCACGACAACGACGCGGTCCGCGAGGAACTGCTCAAGTCCACTCTCGCCCAGCTAGACGCCCACCTCGCCGAACCCCTCGCCGACTGCCTGGCGACGGATGCCGACGGCCGCCCCTGCATCGAGGCGAAGACCCCGCTGGACCTGGAGCGCGACCTGCGCCTGCCCGGCGGCAACATCTTCCACCGCGCCCTGTCCTGGCCGTACGCCCAGGAGGGCACCGGGCGCTGGGGCGTGGAGACCCGGCATGCCAATGTCCTGCTCTGCGGCGCCGGCGCGGTGCGCGGGGGAGGCGTGAGCGGGGTGCCGGGGCACAACGCGGCGATGGCGGTGCTGGCGGACTAGGGAGCCCGCGCCGCAAGGTATCTGACGGAGCATCAGAAAAGGTCTTCCGTCGTACGGGGGACTGCGGCATCCTGCGCCCATGCAGACGGAGCTGAGCAGGAAACTGGGCGTCGAGCACGCCGTCTTCGGCTTCACGCCGTTCCCCGCCGTGGCCGCCGCCATCAGCAGGGCCGGCGGCTTCGGAGTGCTCGGCGCGGTCCGCTACACCGCGCCCGACGAACTGAAGCGTGACCTCGACTGGATCGAGGCGCACGCGGAGGGCCGGCCCTACGGCCTCGACGTGGTGATGCCCGCGAAGATGGTCGAGGGCGTCACCGAGGCGGACGTGGAGGCGATGATCCCCGACGGGCACCGCCGATTCGTGCGGGACACCTTGGCACGGTACGGCGTCCCGGAGCTGGCGGAGGGCGAGGCGTCCGGCTGGCGGATCACCGGCTGGATGGAGCAGGTCGCCCGCACCCAGCTCGACGTCGCCTTCGACTACCCGATCAAGCTGCTCGCCAACGCCCTCGGCTCCCCGCCCGCCGACGTCGTCGCCCGCGCCCACGACCACGACGTCCTGGTCGCCGCGCTCGCGGGCAGCGCCCGGCACGCCCGCAAGCACCAGGAGGCGGGTATCGATGTCGTGGTGGCCCAGGGCTACGAGGCGGGCGGCCACACCGGTGAGATCGCCACCATGGTGCTGACCCCCGAGGTCGTGGAGGCGGTCGACCCGCTGCCCGTCCTCGCCGCCGGCGGCATCGGCAGCGGACAGCAGGTGGCGGCCGCCCTGGCCCTCGGCGCCCAGGGCGTCTGGCTGGGGTCCGTGTGGCTCACCACCACGGAGGCCGACCTCCACTCGCCCGCCCTCATCCGCAAACTCCTCGCCGCCGGGTCCGGCGACACCGTCCGCTCCCGCGCCCTGACCGGGAAACCTGCACGCCAGCTGCGCACCGAGTGGACCGACGCCTGGGACGGCCCGGCCGGACCCGGCACCCTGCCCATGCCGTTGCAGGGCCTGCTGGTCGCCGACGCCGTCTCCCGGATCCAGAAGTACGAGATCGACCCGCTGCTCGGCACCCCCGTCGGCCAGATCGTCGGCCGGATGACGAGCGAACGCGCTGTCAGGGACGTCTTCGACGACCTCACCCGCGGCTTCGAACGCGCGGTCGACCGTGTCAACCGTATCGCCGGAAGGAGCGGCCCCTCGTGAGCACACCCCCCGCCGGCTTCTGGGCCCAGGCCGCCCAGGACCCCGAACGCACCGTCCTGATCGCGCCCGACGGCGCGCCGTGGACCGCGGGCCGCCTGCACGCCGACGCCAACCGGCTCGTCCACGGGCTGCGCGCGGCGGGCCTGACGCGCGGTGACGCCTTCGCCGTCGTCCTGCCCAACGGAGTCGAGTTCCTCACCGCCTACCTGGCCGCGAGCCAGGCCGGGTTCTACCTGGTCCCGGTCAACCACCACCTGGTGGGCCCGGAGATCGCCTGGATCGTCTCCGACTCCGGCGCCAAGGTCCTCGTCGCGCACGAGAGGTTCGCCGAAGCGGCGCGCCGGGCCGCCGACGAGGCCGCGCTCCCCGCCTCCCACCGGTACGCGGTCGGCGCCGTCGACGGCTTCCGGCCGTACGCCGAACTCCTCGACGGCCGGCCCGCGTCCGCCCCCGGCGACCGCACGCTCGGCTGGGTCATGAACTACACCTCCGGTACGACCGGACGCCCGCGCGGCATCCGCCGCCCCCTGCCCGGCAAGGCCCCCGAGGAGGCCTACCTCGGCGGCTTCCTCGGCATCTTCGGCATCCGGCCCTTCGACGGCAACGTCCACCTGGTCTGCTCGCCGCTCTACCACACGGCCGTCCTGCAGTTCGCGGGCGCGTCCCTGCACATCGGCCACCGCCTGGTGCTCATGGACAAGTGGACCCCCGAGGACATGCTCCGCCTCGTCCACACCCACCGGTGCACCCACACCCACATGGTCCCCACCCAGTTCCACCGGCTGCTGGCGCTCCCGGACGAGGTGCGGGCGCGCCACGACGTGTCGTCCATGCGGCACGCCATCCACGGCGCCGCCCCCTGCCCGGACCACGTCAAACGGGCCATGATCGACTGGTGGGGGGACTGCGTGGAGGAGTACTACGCGGCCAGCGAGGGCGGCGGCGCCTTCGCCACCGCCGAGGACTGGCTGAAGAAGCCCGGCACGGTCGGCAGGGCCTGGCCCATCAGCGAACTCGCGATCTTCGACGACGACGGCAACCGGCTCCCGCCCGGCCGGCTGGGCACGGTCTACATGAAGATGAGCACGGGCGGGTTCTCGTACCACAAGGACGAGACCAAGACGCGGAAGAACCGCATCGGCGACTTCTTCACCGTGGGCGACCTCGGCTACCTGGACGAGGACGGCTACCTGTTCCTGCGCGACCGCAAGATCGACATGATCATCTCCGGCGGGGTCAACATCTACCCGGCCGAGATCGAGTCCGCGCTGCTCGCCCACCCCGCCGTCGCCGACGCCGCCGCCTTCGGCATCCCGCACGACGACTGGGGCGAGGAGGTCAAGGCCGTGGTCGAACCGGCGCCCGGGCACGAACCGGGCCCGGTCCTCGCCGCCGCCCTGCTCGACCACTGCGCGGAGCGCCTCGCCGGCTACAAACGGCCCAGGAGCGTCGACTTCATCGCCGAGATGCCCCGCGACCCCAACGGCAAGCTCTACAAGCGGCGGCTGCGCGACCCCTACTGGGAAGGCCGCGCACGTCCGGTGTGAGGGTTCTTGACCTGCGCGTCCGGCGGGCCGAGGATCGGCTGTCATGACGCAGGGACAGGGCAGCACCGTCGACGGGGTGCTGCGGCGCAGCGCCCGCCGCACTCCGGCACGCGTGGCGCTGGAGTACGGGGAACGCCAGTGGACGTACGGGGAACTGGACGACGCAGTCTCCCGGGCGGCGGGCCTCCTGCTCACCGGGGGGCTCGCCCCCGGCGACCGGGTGGCCGCCTACGGCCACAACTCCGACGCCTACCTGATCGCCTTCCTCGCCTGCTCCCGCGCTGGCCTGGTGCACGTGCCGGTCAACCAGAACCTGACCGGTGACGACCTCGCGTACATCCTCGGCCAGTCCGGCAGCACCCTGGTGCTCACCGACCCGGACCTCGCCGGACGGCTGCCCGACGGCACCCGCGCGCTGCCCCTGCGGGACACCGGGGACTCGTTCCTGACCCGCCTGGCCGACGCGCGGCCCTACGACGGTCCGGAACCGCGCACCGAGGACCTGGTGCAGCTCCTGTACACCTCGGGCACCACCGCCCTGCCCAAGGGCGCGATGATGACCCACCGCGCCCTGGTGCACGAGTACCTGAGCGCGATCACCGCCCTCGACCTGAGCGCGGGCGACCGGCCCGTGCACGCGCTGCCGCTCTACCACTCCGCGCAGATGCACGTGTTCCTGCTGCCGTACCTCGCCGTCGGCGCCACGAACATCGTCCTGGACGCGCCCGACGGTGACCGCCTCTTCGACCTGATCGAGGCCGGCCGGGTGGACAGCCTGTTCGCACCGCCGACGGTGTGGATCTCCCTGGCGGGCCGGCCCGACTTCGCCGCCCGGGACCTGGGCGGACTGCGCAAGGCCTACTACGGGGCGTCCATCATGCCCGTGCCGGTGCTGCGGCGGCTGCGCGAACGGCTGCCGGGGCTCGCCTTCTACAACTGCTTCGGGCAGAGCGAGATCGGCCCGCTGGCCACCGTGCTCGGACCCGACGAGCACGAGGGCCGCCTCGACTCCTGCGGCCGGACCGTGCTGTTCGTGGACGCGCGCGTGGTGGACGACAAGGGCGAGGACGTGCCGGCCGGCACCCCCGGCGAGATCGTCTACCGCTCACCGCAGTTGTGCGAGGGCTACTGGAACAAGCCCGAGGAGACCGCCGAGGCGTTCCGGGACGGCTGGTTCCACTCCGGCGACCTCGCGGTGCGCGACGAGGAGGGCTGGTTCACCATCGTCGACCGGGTCAAGGACGTCATCAACTCCGGTGGCGTGCTGGTGGCTTCACGCCAGGTCGAGGACGTCCTCTACACCCACGAGTCCGTCGCCGAGGCCGCCGTGATCGGACTGCCCGACGAGCGGTGGGTGGAGGCCGTGACGGCGGTGGTCGTCCCCCGCGGCGAGGTGACCGAGGAACAACTCGTCACGCACGTGCGGGAGAAGCTCACCGCATTCAAGGCCCCCAAGCGGGTCCTGTTCGTGGACGCGCTGCCGCGCAACGCCAGCGGGAAGATCCTCAAGCGGGAACTGCGGAACCGGTTCGGCGGATAGGGCCTGTTGCGAAAGTGGTCCTCGGCCGTCCGAAGCCCGGCGCGGCCGCCCTTCGGGCGACGAGGCCACTTGGGCGACAGGACCTAGCGGGGGCGCAGGTCCACGATCCGGCGGATCTTGCCCATGGAGCGTTCCAGCGACTCCGGCTCCACGATCTCCACGTCCACGGAGACCCCGACCCCGTCCTTCACCGCCGCCGCGATGGACAGGGCCGCGGCCTGACGGGCCTCCGACGTGGCCCCCGGGCGCGCCTCGGCCCGTACCGTGAGCGCGTCCATGCGGCCCTCGCGGGACAGCCGGAGCTGGAAGTGCGGCGCCACACCGGGGGTGCGCAGCACGATCTCCTCGATCTGGGTGGGGAACAGGTTGACCCCGCGCAGGATCACCATGTCGTCGCTGCGCCCGGTGATCTTCTCCATGCGCCGGAACACCCGGGCCGTACCGGGCAGCAGCCGGGTCAGGTCCCGGGTCCGGTACCGGACGATCGGCATGGCCTCCTTGGTCAGCGAGGTGAACACCAGCTCGCCCCGCTCGCCCTCCGGCAGCACCTCGCCGGTGATCGGGTCGACGACCTCCGGGTAGAAGTGGTCCTCCCACACGTGGAGGCCGTCCTTGGTCTCCACGCACTCCTGGGCGACGCCCGGGCCGATCACCTCGGACAGCCCGTAGATGTCGACGGCGTCGATCCCGAACCGCTCCTCGATCTCGTGCCGCATCCGCTCGGTCCACGGCTCGGCCCCGAACACGCCCACCCGCAGCGAGGTGCCGCGCGGGTCCACGCCCTGGCGCTCGAACTCGTCCAGCAGGGTCAGCATGTACGACGGGGTGACCATGATGACGCCGGGCTCCAGGTCCCGGATGAGCTGGACCTGCCGGGCCGTCATGCCGCCGGACGCCGGGACGACCGTGCAGCCCAGGCGCTCGGCGCCGTAGTGGGCGCCCAGACCGCCGGTGAACAGTCCGTAGCCGTAGGCCACGTGCGCGATGTCACCGGGGCGTGCGCCCGCCGCGCGCAGGGAGCGCGCCACCATGTCGGCCCACATGGAGAGATCGTTCTCCGTGTAGCCGACCACCGTGGGCAGGCCCGTCGTGCCGCTGGAGGCGTGCAGGCGGCGGATGCGCTCGCGGGGCACGGCGAACATGCCGTACGGGTACTGCGACCGGAGGTCGGCCTTGGTGGTGAAGGGGAAGTGCGCCAGGTCGGCGAGCGAGCGGCAGTCCTCGGGGTGGACACCGGCCTTGTCGAAGGACTCGCGGTAGAACGGCACGTGCTCGTAGGCGTGCCGGAGCGAGGCTCGCAGCCGCTCCAGCTGGAGTGCCCGCAGTTCCTCGGCCCCGAGCCTCTCGCCCGCGTCCAGCAGGTCCGTCGCATCCGCCATCGGGACTACTCCTCGCCATCCTCGCATTACGGACGACCGATCATTCGGTCGTTTCCCTCGGGGTCAGTAATTCAGGCCATCCGGTCCTCAGGCAAGGGGTTCGCCGGAATTTCCCACGGAGACCGCGACGAGGCGCGGGACCGGGCGCGAAGTCGTTGCGGGGCCCGCGGGCCGACCGGAATGATCGTCCGCATGCCTACCTTCAGCGCCACGGACGGAACCCGGCTCGCCTACCACCTCCGGGGAGCGGGGGAGCCGCTGGCGGTCCTGCCCGGCGGCCCGATGCGTGCCTCCGAGTACCTCGGGGAGCTGGGCGGGCTCGCCGCCCACCGCCGGCTCGCGCTGCTCGACCTGCGCGGCACCGGGGACTCCGCGGTGCCGGCCGACCCGGCCGGCTACCGCTGCGACCGGATGGTGGACGACGTCGAGGCGTGGCGCGCGCACCTGGGCCTGGAGCGGATGGACCTGCTCGCGCACTCGGCCGGCGGCTGCCTGGCGACGCTCTACGCGGCCCGCCACCCGGAGCGGGTGCGGCGGCTCGTGCTGGTCACGGCCAACCCGTCGGCCCTGGGCATGCGGGCGACGGCCGAGGACCGGCTGGCCGCGGCCCGGCTGCGGTCGGGCGAGCCGTGGTTCGCGGAGGCGTTCCCCGCGTTCGAGTCCTGGCTGACCGGCGGCGGCGACTTCGACGAGGTGTTCCTGCCGTTCTTCTACGGCCGCTGGGACGACGCCGCCCGGGCGCACACGGAGCCCGAGGAGCGGCAGGTCAACGAGGAGGCGGCCGAGCGCTACTTCGACGAGGGCGCCTTCACCCCGGACGCCACCCGCGCCGCGCTCGCCGCCCTGACCGCCCCGGTCCTGGTGTACGCGGGCGAGTGGGACGGCGGGCCCCGCCCCGAGCTGGCCCGCCGCACCGCCGAGGCCTTCCCGGACGCGACGCTCACCGTGCAGCCCGGGGCCGCCCACTACCCGTGGCTGGACGACCCGGAGCGCTTCGTCCGCGAGATCGTCGCCTTCCTCGACGGGGACCGGGACGCGGACGCCGACCCGGGCGCCGCCCGGCCCGCGCCGGTCAGCGGGTCCCCGGGCCGTACGCCGTCATGAAACGGTCGCGGAACTTGTCCATGCTCCACTCCGGGGCGTCGTGCGCGGGCTTGAGCCCCTCCGTCCAGCCCCAGCCGGCGACCCGGTCCAGCACCTTCGGGTCGCGGGCGACGATGGTCACCGGCACGTCCCTGCTGGTGCTGCCCCCGGTCACCGTCGGGACGGGCTGGTGGTCGCCGAGGAAGACGAGGACCGTGTTGTCGTCGCCGTAGCGCTGGACCCACTGGGTCAGGCTGTCCAGGGAGTACTGGATGGCCTTGCGGTACTCGGTCCGCACCCGTTTCGCGCTCTTCCAGACCTCCGTGGGGTCCGTGCCCTCCTTCTTGATCCGGTAGAAGACCTTGCCGTTCCCCAGGTCCTTCCAGTCGATCATGTGGGCGATGGGGGACCACGGGTTGTGGCTGGAGGCGAGGATGATCTCCGCCATGATCGGGTCCCGGTTCCTCTTCCCGTGCTCCAGCTTCTGGAAGGCCTCCAGGCTGAACTGGTCCGGCACCGGCGTCCAGCTGAAGTACGGGCCCTGGTAACCGAGGTGGGTGGAGTCGTAGATGTGGTCGAGGCCGAAGTACCTGCCCTCGGGCCAGGACTTGCGCACGCCCGGGACGATGCCGACCGTGCGCCAGGCGCCGGTCTTGCGGAAGTAGCCCGTGAGCGTGGCGCGGTCACCGGTGGTCAGGCTCCGGTACCGCTGCTGGTTCTTGACCCAGGTCCCGGACAGGAACGTCGAGTGGGCGAGCCAGCTGCCCGCACCCGTCACGGGCGACCTGAGCCAGCCGCTGCGCGCGGAGAAACCGGCCGACCTGAGCCTGGCGTCGCCCGCGCTGAGCGTCGCGTCGATCTCCGGTGCCATCGCCGGGTCGTCGATCGCCACCCGTCCGTAGCTCTCGATGAAGGTGAGCATGACGTCCTTGCCGCGCAGCCCCGTCAGCAACCGGTCGGGCGGCGTCTTGGCGAAGGCGTCGACGGCCATCTCCTTCTTGTACACGTCGGCGTCGCCGAGGCCGTCGCGGACGTACTGCACCCGGTTGGACAGGTACTGGGCGTAGCCCTTGGTGGCGAAGGCGACACCGCCGAACTGCACCCCCAGGGTGAAGCAGATGACCCACACGATGCCGAGGACCAGGGTGGTGCGCACGGCCACCGGGCGGTACCGGGCCAGCTCGTTCGCCAGCCGGACCGTCGCGAGCGCGCTCACCGCGAGCACGACGACGACCAGGACGATCACCCCGATCACCGCGAGCAGCTCCCCCGAGCGGCCGAACGAGTCCTTCGTCCAGTCCGCCGCGTCGCTCAGCAGCACCCAGTCGAAGACCAGGTCGAACGGCCGGGCCAGCGTCTGGCGGAAGCCCATGTCGAGGCACTTCAGGACGGCCGACAGGCCGAGGAAGACACCCAGGGCCGCGGCCGTGATCCGCCGCGGCCGCGGCGGCAGCGCGAGCAGGAGCGCCGCGAGGAGGATCGCCTCGACGGGCAGTCGGAGGAACGACTGGACCGTGATCCAGTCGAGGCGGTTGGGCACGAGCAGCACGACGAGCACGAGCGCGGCCGCCAGCACACTCGTGCCGATCCGCACGGCCCGCGCGGCACGGGGGCTACGACGCCGCCACCCGAACCAGCCGGGACGCGACGGCGGGGCGGCCGCGGGGGCGGTGTCCTCCGTCGGGGCGGACACGTCAGGGGCGTCAGAGGCGCCGGATTCGGTGGGTGGGGAGGCGGGGTCCGGGGCGCTCGCCTGCGGTGCGGGCTCCGGTCGGGTGCCGGACGCCGGAGGGTGCTCGGGCGTGCCCGATGCCTTCGGCGTGGCCGCGGCCGCCTCGTCGGTGCCGGCCGGCCCGGCGGGCCGCGCCGGCTCCGCGGGTTCGGTCACGGCCGTGTCGTCCGGGGTCGCGGTGGCGTCGGGGCCCGCCCCGGTGCCGGGGTCGGCCCCCCTCGCGGTGTCCGGCAGTTGACGAGGGGGCGTGAGGTGCGGCACCCGTAGGTCCTTCCGTGCGAAGCCCGGCGATGGCACGGCGACCGGGCCCGCGGGGGCCGGGCCGCCGACCTCCGTACGGTCCGGCTTCACTCTCCGTTCAAAGTCCCGGGTCAACCGCGCGCAAAGACTACGCCGGTCACCGCCCCCGCGGTCACGCCGGGGAGGCGTCCGCCGCCACCGCCACCTCACGTGCCCACCGGTAGTCCGCCTTGCCGCTCGGCGAGCGCCGGATGCCCTCCGTGAGCACGAGCTGGCGCGGGATCTTGTACCCGGCGAGATGGGCACGGCAGTGGTCCTGGATGTCGTCCAGGCACAACCGCCGGGCTCCCGTGCGCAGTTGCACCACGGCCGCCACATGACTGCCCCAGGTGGCGTCGGGCACCCCGGCGACGAGGGCGTCGTACACGTCCGGATGCGCCTTGAGCGCCTGCTCGACCTCCTCCGGGTACACCTTCTCGCCACCGGTGTTGATGCACTGCGAGCCCCGGCCGAGGACGGTGACCACGCCCTCCTCGTCCACCGTGGCCATGTCGCCGAGCAGCACCCAGCGCTGCCCGTCCCGCTCGAAGAAGGTCTCGGCGGTCTTGCGGGGGTCGTTGTAGTAGCCGAGCGGCACGTGGCCGCACTGCGCGACCCGGCCGATCAGCCCCGGGGCGACGGGCTCGTGGGTCGCCGGGTCCACCACGCGGGTGCGGGAGTTGACCCGGATGCGGAAGCCCCGCCCGGGGCCCGAGTCCTCGGTCGCGGTGCCGTTGAAGCCGGACTCCGAGGAGCCGAAGTTGTTCAGCAGCAGGGCGTTCGGCACCAGTTCCCGGAACTGCCGGCGTACCGTTTCCGACATGACCGCGCCCGACGAGGAGACGCTGAACAGCGCCGAGCAGTCCGTGCCC
Organism: Streptomyces sp. IBSBF 3136; assembly: GCF_036815105.1. Taxonomy (NCBI): domain Bacteria; kingdom Bacillati; phylum Actinomycetota; class Actinomycetes; order Kitasatosporales; family Streptomycetaceae; genus Streptomyces; species Streptomyces sp. IBSBF 3136. The sequence continues at coordinate 33,029 of NZ_JAJSZC010000001.1, read as the reverse complement.
TTCAGCGGCCCGGCCAGCGCGTCGATCAGCGGCCGGAGCATCGCGTCGCCGACCAGCGAGATGCTCGTGACCCTCTCCCGCTCGACGGTCCGCAACACCTCCTCGGGCACGAACTTGCGGTGCAGGACGACGCGCTGGCCGAAGTTGAAACCGATGAACGCGGTGAGGGTCGAGGTGCCGTGCATCAGCGGGGGAGTGGGGAAGAAGGTGATCCCCGACCCGCCGGCCGCGACCCGCTCGGCCAGTTCCCCGGGCGTCCGCACCGGCTCACCCGTCGGCGCGCCACCGCCGAGGCCGGCGAAGAACAGGTCCTCCTGGCGCCACATGACGCCCTTGGGCATGCCGGTCGTGCCGCCGGTGTAGATGATGAACTGGTCGTCGCCCGAGCGCGCCGGGAAGCCCCGCTCGGCGGACGCGGCCGCCTCGGCCTCGGTGAACGGCACCGCGCCGGGCACCTCCGCCGCCGCCGTGCCCACCCGCAACAGGTGCCGCAGCTTCGGCGTACGCGGCAGCGCCGCCGCCACCCGCTCGCCGAACTCCCCGTCGAAGACCAGCGCCACCAGGTCCGCGTCCCGGTAGAGATACACCAACTCCTCTTCGACGTAACGGTAGTTGACGTTGACCGGGACGACCCGCGCCTTCAGGCAGCCCAGGACCGTCTGGAGGTACTCGACGCTGTTGTACAGGTGCAGGCCGAGGTGCTCGCCGGGCCGGACGCCGCTGTCGATCAGGTGGTGGGCGACACGGTTGGCGGCCGCGTCCAGCTCCGCGTAGGTCAGTCGGCGCTCGGCGCCGGTGCCGGGGTGGTCGAGGTGGACGAGCGCCTCACGGTCCGGGACCACGTCGACGACCGACTCGAACAGATCGGCAAGGTTGTACTCCACCGCTCCTCCTGACCTCCGAGGGCCTGGCGATCCACCGGTTCGCCGGTCATCAGAGCAAAGGGCGCCACAAGTGGGAAGGGCCCACGCCAGAAAATCTGACTGACTGTCAGAAAATGGCGGGAGTTCCCTTGAAGTGCCTCCCCGCCTACTGCAACCTGTTCTCGTTCTCACCGAGGGGAGATGGGCACATGGGCGGGACCGAACACCTCACCGTGCGGCGCGAAGGCGCCACACTGGTGCTCACGCTCGACAGGCCCGAAGCCAGGAACGCGCTCTCGCTCCCGATGCTCGTCGGCCTCCACGACGGCTGGCTCGAAGCCGACGCCGACGACAGCGTCCGCTCGGTCGTGCTGACCGGTGCCGGCGGCGCGTTCTGCGCGGGCATGGACCTCAAGGCCCTCGCGGGCCGGGGCATGGCAGGCGAGGAGTACCGCGACCGCCTCAAGGCCGACCCCGACCTGCACTGGAAGGCGATGCTGCGCCACCACCGCCCCCGCAAGCCGGTCATCGCCGCCGTCGAGGGCCCCTGCGTGGCGGGCGGTACGGAGATCCTCCAGGGCACCGACATCCGGGTCGCCGGCGAGTCCGCCACCTTCGGCCTCTTCGAGGTCCGGCGCGGCCTGTTCCCCATCGGCGGCTCGACCGTCCGGCTCCAGCGCCAGATCCCGCGCACCCACGCCCTGGAGATGCTGCTCACCGGGCGGCCCTACAGCGCCCGGGAGGCCGCGGCCGTCGGGCTGATCGGACGCGTGGTCCCCGACGGGACGGCCCTCGCCGCCGCGCTGGAGACCGCCGAGCGGATCAACGCCTGCGGACCGCTCGCCGTGGAGGCCGTCAAGGCGTCGGTCTACGAGACCGCCGAGATGACCGAGACCGACGGGCTCGCCGCCGAACTCGTCCGAGGCTGGCCCGTCTTCGACACCGCCGACGCCAAGGAGGGCGCCCGCGCCTTCGCCGAGAAGCGGCCCCCCGTCTACAAGCGCGCCTGACCCACCGAAGGAGCTCTCAGGCATGCCCGAAGTCCTCAAAGCCCCGCTCGTCGTCGAGTTCCCCTTCACCCGCTCCCTCGGCCCGGTCCAGAGCGCCTTCCTCACCGGACTGCGCGAACGCGTCGTCCTCGGCGTACGGACCACCGACGGCCGCACGCTCGTCCCGCCCGTCGAGTACGACCCCGTCACCGCCGACGAGCTGCGCGACCTGGTCGAGGTCGCGCCCACCGGCACGGTCACCACCTGGGCCTGGAACCACGAGCCCCGCCGCGCCCAGCCCCTCACCACCCCCTTCGCCTGGGTCCTGGTCCGGCTCGACGGCGCCGACACCGCCCTGCTGCACGCCCTCGACGCCCCCGGACCCGAGGCCGTGCGCACCGGCATGCGGGTACGCGTCCGCTGGGCCGCCGAACGCACCGGAGCCATCACCGACATCGCCTGCTTCGAGCCGTACGACGGCGCACCCGTGCGACCCGGCGGCCACACCGGCGAGTTCGCCGACCCGCTGACCGGCATCGTCGCCCCCGCCCGCCTCGACTACACCTACTCGCCCGGCCGCGCCCAGTCCGCCCACCTCGGCGCCCTGAGCGAACGGCGGACCGTCGGCGAACGCTGCCCCTCCTGCCACAAGGTCTACGTCCCACCCAGGGGCGCGTGCCCCACCTGCGGCGTCGCCACCTCCGAGCAGGTCGAGGTGGGCCCCCGCGGCACGGTGACCACCTTCTGCATCGTCAACATCAAGGCGAAGAACCTCGACATCGAGGTGCCCTACGTCTACGCGCACATCGCCCTCGACGGCGCCGACCTCGCCCTGCACGCCCGCATCGGCGGCATCCCCTACGACCAGGTGCGCATGGGGCTGCGCGTCGAGCCGGTGTGGACGCCCGGAGCGCGCCACCCCGACCACTACCGGCCGACCGGCGAACCCGACGCCGCCTACGACACCTACAAGGAGCTGCTGTGACCAGGCAGATCGCGGTCGTCGCCTTCTCCCGGACCGACCCCACGCGCTCCGCCGAGGAGTCCTCCGAGGTCGAGATGCTCATGCCGGTGCTGCACGAGGTGCTGCGGCAGACCGGGCTGCGCACCGCCGACATCGGCTTCACCTGCTCCGGCTCCAGCGACTACCTCGCCGGGCGCGCCTTCTCCTTCACCCTCGCCCTCGACGGCGTCGGTGCCTGGCCGCCGATCTCCGAGTCCCACGTCGAGATGGACGGCGCCTGGGCCCTGTACGAGGCGTGGACCAAGCTGCTCACCGGGGACGCCGACACGGCCCTCGTCTACTCCTACGGCAAGTGCACGCCCGGCTCCGTGCGGGACGTCCTCACCCGGCAGCTCGACCCCTACTACCTCGCCCCGCTCTGGCCCGACTCCGTGGCCCTGGCCGCCCTCCAGGCACAGGCCCTCATCGACGCCGGGGACACCGACGAGGCCGCCCTCGCCGCCGTCGGCGCCCGCAGCCGGGCCGACGCGGCCGCCACCCCCCACACCCGGCCGACCGGCCCGCCGCCGCGGGGCGACTACGTCGTACGCCCGCTGCGGGCCGGTGACTGCCCGCCGGTCGGCGACGGCGCCGCCGCCGTGATCCTGGCCGCCGGGGACCGGGCCCGGGAACTGTGCGAGCGGCCCGCCTGGATCCGGGGCGTCGACCACCGGATCGAGGCCCACGCCCTGGGCGTGCGCGACCTGACCGACTCGCCCTCCACCCGGCTGGCGGCCGAGAAGGCCGGCGCCTTCCGGCGTCCCGTCGACACGGCCGAGTTGCACGCGCCCTTCAGCGCCCAGGAGATCGTGCTGCGCAAGGCCCTGCGGCTCGGCGACGGCGTCCGCGTCAACCCCTCCGGCGGCGCCCTCGCCGCCAACCCGGTCATGGCCGCCGGGCTCATCCGCGTCGGCGAGGCCGCCGCCCGCATCCACCGCGGCGAGTCCGACCGCGCCCTCGCCCACGCCACCTCCGGACCCTGCCTCCAGCAGAACCTGGTCGCCGTACTCGAAGGGGATCCACGATGAGCAAGGAGCCCGTGGCCGTCGTAGGAGTCGGCCAGACCAAGCACGTGGCCGCCCGCCGGGACGTGTCGATCGCGGGACTCGTCCGCGAGGCGGCCCGCAGGGCCCTGGACGACGCCGGGCTGACCTGGGCGGACGTGGACGCCGTCGTCATCGGCAAGGCGCCCGACTTCTTCGAGGGCGTGATGATGCCCGAGCTGTACCTCGCCGACGCCCTCGGTGCCGTCGGCAAGCCCATGCTGCGGGTGCACACCGCCGGATCGGTCGGCGGATCCACCGCCCTCGTCGCCGCCAACCTGGTCGCGGCCGGCGTCCACCGCACCGTCCTCACCCTCGCCTTCGAGAAGCAGTCCGAGTCCAACGCCATGTGGGGCCTGTCCCTGCCCATCCCCTTCCAGCAGCCGCTGCTCGCCGGGGCCGGCGGGTTCTTCGCCCCGCACGTGCGCGCCTACATGCGGCGCAGCGGCGCCCCCGACACCGTCGGCTCCCTCGTCGCCTACAAGGACCGCCGCAACGCCCTGAAGAACCCGTGGGCGCACCTCCACGAGCACGACATCACCCTGGAGAAGGTCCAGGCCTCACCCATGCTGTGGGACCCGATCCGCTACTCCGAGACCTGCCCCTCCTCCGACGGCGCCTGCGCGATGGTGCTGACCGACCGGGCGGGGGCGGCCCGCGCCCCGCGGCCGGCGGCCTGGCTGCTCGGCGGCGCCATGCGCAGCGAGCCGACCCTCTTCGCCGGCAAGGACTTCGTCTCGCCGCGGGCCGGCAGGGACTGCGCCGCCGACGTCTACCGGCAGGCCGGCATAGCGGACCCGCGCCGGGACATCGACGCCGTCGAGATGTACGTGCCGTTCTCCTGGTACGAACCCATGTGGCTGGAGAACCTGGGCTTCGCCGAGGAGGGCGAGGGCTGGAAGCTCACCGAGTCCGGGGTGACCGAGCTGGACGGGGACCTGCCCGTCAACATGTCGGGCGGGGTGCTCTCCACCAACCCCATCGGCGCCTCCGGCATGATCCGGTTCGCCGAGGCCGCCCTCCAGGTGCGCGGTCTGGCCGGGGAACACCAGGTGGACGGCGCCCGCAAGGTGCTCGGGCACGCCTATGGCGGCGGCTCGCAGTTCTTCTCCATGTGGCTCGTGGGGTCGGCGCCGCCCAACTCCTGAGCGGCGCGCGAAAGTCCTCCTCACGTGGCCTGTCGGCGGTAGGAAGCGGTCGCTAGGCTGACCCGCGGACGACGAACCGGGAGGAGCACGGACGTGGCCGAGAGCACCATCCAGCAGCAGCCGCTCGCGGGCTGGGACAAGCCGGAGCTGGACCTCAGCAGCGCCGAGTGGCAGTCCAGCAGCCGAGGACTGGGCGATGTCCAGATCGCCTTCGTCGAGGGGTTCATCGCGATGCGCAACAGCGACCGGCCGGAAAGCCCCTCCCTGATCTTCACCCCGGCGGAATGGGGCGCCTTCGTCTCCGGCGCACGCGAAGGGGAGTTCGACCTCACCTGAGCGAGGCGCCCACCGGCCGCACCCGCGCCGGACGCACGTCCTGCGCTCCGCCACCGGTCGCCCGCACGGCGGGCCGGGTCACCCGGGCGGCCCCGTCGAGCGCCGCCGGGCGGACCGGGGCGCCCGCCTGCGGCCCCACCTGGAGAGTGGGCGGCGGCACGGCGTGCGGCGCTCACCCACCGTGGTGGAGGCGGTGATCGGGGGCCGCCTGGCGGCTCGCCCACGCGTCACCTGTCGGGCGCCGGGCACGTACCATGGCCGCATGTCGTTCCTCCGCCGCCGCAGCGCCACCCCCGCCGGACCCGAATTCGACGTGCTGGCCATGGACCCGGGTGACTGGCCCGGCAACCTCGGCGCGGGCCTCCTGCCCGCCCCCGACGGCACCTGCCAGGGCGTCTTCCTGCGGTACGACCTCTTCGGCGGCCGCGGCCCCGCCATGATCATCGGGAATCTTCCCGAGGGCTCACCGGCCCGGGACGTCACCGAGGGCGAGATCCCCTTCGAGGTGGCCCAGCTGCTGCTGGCACTGGAGAACGACGAGGAGGTCACCGTCGTGGGCACCGAGGACACGCCGGTGCTCCAGGGCGACAACCTCCTGATCGTGCGCCGGCTGAAGCTCTCCGAGAGCCGGATCTCCTGCGTCCAGTTCGACCGCAGCGACGGCGTCCTCGTCACCATCGCGGCCTGGGACCGCCCCATCACCGACGACCTGTACGCCCTGCTGAAGCCGCTCCCGGCGGAGCTGTTCCAGCAGGGCTGACGGACAGGCCCTAGCGGCCGGAACCCACCAGGCGGACGTCCGCGGCGCGCACGAACGCCACCCGGTGACCGTACTGGATCTCGTAGTACAGGTCCTTGCCGACCACCACGCGGTGCGAGTCGGTGGTGAAGGTGACCGCGTAGTAGTACTCGCCCGGCACCTCGTCACCGACCACGTACGACTGCCCCGCCGGGATCGTGTACGGCAGCGGGACCACCGACTGCACGGGCACCCCCGCCGGGTACGCCTCCTTCTCCGGGTACGCCCTGCCGTACACCGGCACGCTCGCCGCGCCGTCCTTCGGGGTGACGACCAGGCCGGACGACCGCACCGCCGTGGGGTCCTTGCGGGGGTTCTCGAACCAGGCCTTCTGCCCGAGGTACCAGATCGCCGTCCAGTCGCCCCAGCGGTCGGCGACGGCGTACTGCTGGCCGGTGGAGACCCGGGAGGAGAGGTCGTTCACGCCGTCGGTCGGATCGGTCTTCAGGCCGATGTCCTTGATCAGCGGCGCGTTCACGTCATGGTCGGTGTACAGCCGCACCTCGCTGGAGCCGTGCGCCGTGCAGGGCTCGCCCTTGGTGATGCAGCCGGTGTACACCGGCTGGTTCGAGGTGTAGTCCGGCAGGATCGTCACCAGCGGTGAGCCCTTGCCGCCCGTGCGGTGGAAGGGGCGCCCCAGCAGCTGGAAGTAGTGCGCCCAGTCCCAGTACGGGCCCGGGTCGGTGTGCATCCCGGGGACGGTGGAGGCGGTCGGCCCCGGCACGTTGTCGTGGCCCAGGACGTGCTGCCGGTCCAGCGGGATGTCGTAGGTGCGGGCCAGGTACCGCACCAGCCGGGCCGAGGAGCGGTACATCGCCTCCGTGTACCAGGCGTCCGGCGCGGCGAGGAAGCCCTCGTGCTCGATGCCGACGGACCGGGCGTTGATGTCCCAGTTGCCCGCGTGCCAGGCCACGTCCTTCGCCTTGACGTGCTGGGCGATCAGACCGTCGGTCGACCGGATCGTGTAGTTCCAGGACACGTAGGTCGGGTCCTGGATCAGGTTCAGCACCCCGTCCCAGGCGCCCTCGGTGTCATGGATGACGATGTACTTGATCCGCTGCGACACCGGCCGGTCACCGAGGTCGTGGTTGCCGTAGTCGTCGTTCCCGAACTGGGCGTACGGCGCCGGGATCCACTCGCAGGACACCGACCGGGGGCACTCGGTGTCGTCCGCCGGGAGCGTGCGCAGGCCCGTCCGCCGCAGCTGGGAGGTGTCGGCGCTCAGGTGCGGCCGGGCGGCGAGGGCGACCCGCTGGCCGTCGTCCGTGGTGCGTTCCTCGCCGGTGCGCAGCACGTCGTACACGTCGTTCGCGTACGCCGCCGCGGTCGCGGTGTCGTCCGCCCCGGAGAAGCGGGCCACCGCGCCGTACCAGTCCGCGGGGTCCGCGCTCGCCGGCTCGCCGAGCTCCTTCTGGGCCGCGGCCAGCAGGGCCGCGCCGCCGGCGACGTTGGCGGCCGGATCGGTGCGCAGCTCGGCCGCCGGACGCCCCGTCAGCTCCGCCGCCCGGGGCAGCGTCCGCAGGCGGGCCGGCAGCGTCCGGGCCGCGGGCACGTCGGCGTCGGGGTGGACGGCCGCGCGGGCGCTGTCACCGCGGGCGTCCTCCGTGCCCCCGGCGAAGTGCTCGGTGGTGGCGAGCGCGGTTCGGGCGTCGGTGAGGTGCATCGGGCCGTAGCCCCCGGTCACGCTGGGCGCGCCGGCGTGCGAGTCCCAGCGGGACTGGAGGTAGGAGACGGCCAGCAGCACACTCTGCGGCACGTGGTACTCGGCCGACGCCGTGGCGAAGGCCTGCTGGAGCCGGCCGTCGGAGGAATCCGGGGCGCTCTGGGCCGGGGCCGCGCCGAGCAGCGGCAGCAGCAGGGCCGCCGAGGCCAGCGCGCCGGCCGTCCGCCTCGGGTGTCTGTGGCCGGGGGTGGTCGTGGGGGCGGTGGCGGATCCTCGCAATGCGGCCTCCTGTGACGGGCGGGGCGTGGCGGGACGGGGCGGCGCTGAGCTGGACCAGTGGTACCGGCTTGCCGACGATCCGTCAATGATGCCCCGGGGGTGGTGATTTCCCACGTCACGAAGGGGTTCGGCGAGTTTCGCCACGGCGGTGCGCGGGCCTGCGGGGCGTCAGTGGAGTACACCACTGGGCGCAGGGAAACGATCCGTGCCCGCACATACGAAGGTCCGCGGTGCGCCGCCGCTCTGGGCGCACCGCGGAGCCGTCGTCCCCGTCAGCGAGTGCCGACCGCCGCTCGCACGGCCCGCCGGGCCAGCTGGCAGTCGTCGTGCAGCCGCCTGAGCAGCAGCCGCTGTTCCTCGCCGGACGGCGCAGCACCCGGGTGGGCCGTGCCCGGTGCCGCCGGGGCCGTATCGTGCATCGAACGCTGCACGGCCGTCTCGTAGGTACGGATCTCCCGGGTCAGCAGCAGCATCAGGTTCACCAGGAAGGCGTCCCTGGAGGCCGGGCCCGCCGACTGGGCGATCTGGCTGATCTGACGGCGGGCGACCGGTGCGTCCCCCAGCACCAGCCACAGCGTCGCCAGGTCGTACCCCGGCAGGTACCAGCCCGCGTGCTCCCAGTCCACCAGCACTGGACCGGCCGGTGAGAGCAGGATGTTCGAGAGCAGGGCGTCGCCGTGGCAGAACTGGCCCATCCCCTGGCGGCCCGCCGCGTGCGCGATGCCGTGCAGCAGCTTCTGCAGGTCGCCCAGGTCCCGGTCGGTCAACAGCCCCAACTCGTGGTAGCGCGAGATACGGGCCGCGTAGTCCAGGGGCGCGTCGAAGGTGCCCGCCGGGGGCCGCCACGCGTTCAGCCGGCAGATCGCGCCGAGCGCGGCCCGGATGTCCGGCCGGGGCGGCGCCTCCAGCGGATGCCGTTGCAGCGCCGCCGCGCGGCCCGCCATGCGCTCGATCACCAGGGTGCAGTTGTCCGGGTCCGCCGCGATCAGCCTCGGCACCCGCACAGGCGGCCGGTGCCGGACGAACGAGCGGTATGCGGCTATTTCGTGGCGGATCCGGTCCGCCCAGGCGGGCGACGGGTCGAGGAGACACTTGGCCACGGCCGTACTGCGTCCCGTCGTCCCGACCAGCAGGACGGACCGTCCGCTGCGGCGCAGCACCTGCACCGGAGCGAACTCCGGGCAGATCCGGTGCACCGAGGCGATGGCGGCGCGCAGCTGCGCGCCCTGGGGCCCGGACAAGTCGAGTCTGCCGCTGACCGGTTGGGGACCGGCCTGGCCCGGAACGCGCCGCAGCCGACCCGCGCCCAGCACGGGGGCCGCCGGCCGCGCCGCCGGGTCGAGGTACGGCCCGCCGCCCGCCGGGCGGGAACGCAGGGGCCGGGGCGGAGCGGACACGGAGGATGATGCTGCGTACATGGGAGATACAGATCCCTTCGTGTGCCTGCGGTGCCTGCCTGTAAGTCTGTGCGCGGAACACATGTCCAGCCGCGTGTTCCGAGCGTGCGCCCACCCGCCCCGGCCGCCCGGGCACATCCTGGGGAATGTGCCCGTCGCATAGGCCGGTGACCGGGTCGGGGTGGCGCGTTCCTACTCGACACCCGATGCCCAGTGGCACACCATCTGGCGCACCCTGGCGAACCGTGGCGAATAGTCGCCCGGCAACCTCCACGGGGCTACTGTCAACTCAGCCGAGAACCTGGGGGCTTGACGTGAGCGGACAACCCAACACCCGCCTGGCGGACCTGTTCGGCCTGGCCGGCTGGTCCAAAGGGGAACTCGCGAGGCTGGTCAACAAGCAGGCGGCGGCCATGGGCCACCCCCAGCTGTCGACCGACACCTCCCGGGTGCGGCGTTGGATCGACACGGGAGAGATCCCGCGCGATCCGGTGCCGCGGGTGCTGGCGGCTCTGTTCACCGAGCGTCTCGGCCGTGTCGTGACCATCGAGGACCTAGGTCTGGTGCGGCACGGGCGTGCGGGGAAACGGCAGGGCGACGGGATGGAGGAACATCCCGACGGCGTGCCGTGGGCGCCCGAACGGACCGCCGCGGTCCTCACCGAATTCACGGGAATGGACCTCATGCTCAACCGACGCGGCTTGGTGGGCGCGGGTGCCGCGCTCGCCGCGGGATCCACACTCAGCAGCGCCATGCACGACTGGTTGCACACCGACCCCACACTGAAGGCGGACGCCCCCGTCCTCCACGACCCCCTGCACGCCGACCCCGCTGGGTTCGACCGCTATGAGGCCGCCCCCATCGGGTCGCAGGAGATCGAGGAACTGGAGCGTTCGGTCGAGGTGTTCCGCGCCTGGGACGCGGCCCGCGGTGGCGGGCTCCAGCGCAAGGCGGTCGTGGGCCAGCTCAACGAGGTGGGCGGCATGCTCGCCTACCACCACCCACCCCATCTCCAGCGGCGCCTGTGGGGCGTCGCCGCCAACCTGGCCGTCCTCGCGGGCTGGATGTCGCACGACGTCGGCCTGGAACCCACGGCGCAGAAGTACTTCGTCATCGCCGCCCACGCCGCGCGCGAGGGCGGTGACCGGCCGCGTGCCGGGGAGGCCCTGTCCCGGGCGGCCCGCCAGATGGTGCACCTGGGCCGGCCCGACGACGCGCTGGACCTGATGAAGCTCGCCCAGTCCGGTTCGGGGGAGCGGCTGCAACCGCGCACGAAGGCGATGTTCCACACCATCGAGGCCTGGGCGCAGGCGTCCATGGGCAAGGGACAGGCGATGCGCCGCACGCTCGGTCAGGCGGAGGACCTCTTCGTCTCCGACCGGCAGGACGCGCAGGCGCCGGACTGGATGCAGACCTTCAAGGACGAGGATCTGTACGGCATGCAGGCCCTCGCCTACCGCACGCTCGCGGAGTTCGATCCCGCGGCGGCCGCGCACGCCCAGTACTACGCGGAGAAGGCGCTGGCGCTGCGGGTCGACGGACGGGAGCGGTCGAAGATCTTCGACCATCTGTCCATGGCCTCGGCCTGCTTCATCGCCGACGACCCGGAACAGGCCGACCGTTACGCGAGACTGGCCCTGATGTCGATGGGCTCCAACTCCTCGCGGCGCACCTGGGACCGGCTGCGGGAGATGTACCGGCTGACCGCGGAGTACGCCGGCTACCCGAGGATCCACGAGCTGCGGGAGGAGATCAGGTTCGCCCTGCCGAAGCCGAGAAGCGGTCGCGACAGCGGCGCGCCGGCCTGAAGGCTCGTGCGCGGCGTTCTTCGATGGCTCGGGTCGTGACAGTGGCTCGAGCGTGTCTTCGGCTCAGGCCGTGACCCTGGCGACGAGCACACAGGCGTCGTCCTCGCGCTCGGCTCCGCCGAACTCCTCCACGACCGTCCGCACGCAGTCCTGCGCGGTACGCGCCGCACCGAAGCGGGGGGCGAGGTCGAGCAGGCGGTCGACGGCGCTCGTCCCGGCGTGCCCGGACACCAGCCCGTCGGTGTGCAGCAGGAGCAGGTCACCGGGTTCCAGGGTCATCTCCGCCTGCCCGTAGACGGCGCCCGTGGTGGCGCCGAGCAGGACGCCGTCCGGTGCGTTCAGTGTGCGCCCCGTCCCGTCGCGGTACAGCAGCGGGGCGGGGTGTCCCGCGCGCGCCCACGTCAGGGTGCGGTTCTCGGGCCGGTAACGGCAGCAGACGGCGCTGCCGAGGGCCGGTTGCACGGTGGCGTCGAGTAACTGGTTGAGCATGGCGAGCAGTTGACCGGGCTGGGTGCCGGCCATGGCCATGCCGCGCACGGCGCCGAGCAGCATCGCCATTCCGGAGGTGACGGCCACCCCGTGGCCGGTCAGGCCGCCGACGCTGAGCAGGGTCGCGCCGTCCGCCAGCTCCAGCGCGTCGTACCAGTCGCCGCCGACCAGGGCACTCGTCGCGGCGGGCAGATAGTGGGCGGCGAGGTCCAGGGCCGGAGCTCCGCGGTGGGGGAGCCGCAGGGAGCCGCGCCATGGCGGCAGCACGGCCTCCTGCAGTTCGACCGCCAGCCGGTGCTCGGTCTGTGCCTGCCGTCGGTGGAGTTGGAGCGAGTCACGGGTCTCGCTCACCTCCCGCCGGTGGCGGCGCAGTTCGCTGACGTCGCGCAGCACGGCCCACATCGAGGCGGTGCCGCCGTCGGCGCCGAGCACCGGCTCGCCCATCATGTGCACGGTCCGCACCGAGCCGTCGGGCCGTACGACGCGGAACTCGCCGTCGATCGGCCTGCCGTCGACCAGGCAGTCCGTCACCATCGTGGTCAGCTTCGGCCGGTCCTCCGCGAGGACCACGGAGGGCAGTTCGTCCAGGGTGAGCGCCGGACCCGCCGGGTCCAGGCCCAGGATCTGGTACAGCTCGCCGGACCAGCTCGCCTCGTCCGTGAGCAGGTTCCACTCCGCGCTGCCGACCCGGCTGAGCAGCGAGCCGCGCGGGGGGTCGGGTGCCGGCGCCGGGGGAGCGACCGGAGAGCCGGCGGGGGCGGCGGCCCGGACGGGCTCGGGGCCGTCCCGCAACTGCGCCAAGTGCCCGTCCAGGTCGTCCAGTTGATGCAGAGCGAGATCGTAAAGGGCCCGCTGCCAGCGCTCCTCGGGTTCCGAGCCGTCGCTCCGGGCGTCCCGCCGTACGGCGTCGACGTCGCCCTTGAGCCGCCGCGTCTGCGTGATCAACGCCTCGACCGAGCCGCGCACGGGCGGCTGGGCGGCTGAGCGGTCCGCGGAGACTGGGGACGGCATGACGCACTCCGGTGGATGGTACGGCCAGGGAGGACGGGGGGACCGCTACGACTGTCGCACAGCCCGCGGCGCCCTGTAAGGGATTCGGCGACACACGATACGGTGGTGCTTCAGGCATATGCCAGAGTCTTCCAGGCGTGATTCGCGCACCTCTGATGTGTACGCGACCGAGGGCTCAAGTCGTAGTCGCCGTACGGGATTTGGCCGACAGGCGAGGGCTCCGGAGTAGCACTCATTCGTCTGTTCGACGCTCAGGTGTTCCATGATGCGTCGAACAGGCGACGCGCACCAACTCTGTCCGGAATTGGCGTCCTGGGAACGCCTCTTAGCGACTCCTTACAAGCATGGACCTCATCATCGAGCAGCCCGCCCATGCCCGGCTCATCACACCCGACGACGTGGAGCTCCCGGTCTCGGCCGTCCTGCGCTACGCGGCGGACGATCCGCTGGCCGTCTTCGTGGTCTTCCCGCCCGAGGCCACCCTGGCGGGCGACGAGGTCACCTGGACCTTCGCCCGCACCCTGCTCGACCAGGGGCTGCGGACCCCGGCCGGACACGGGGACGTACAGATATGGCCCCACGGCCGGACCCGCACGGTCCTGGAGCTGCACTCGCCGTGCGGTCTCGCCCTGCTCCAGTTCCCGACCTCGGCGCTGCGCCGCTTCCTGCTGCGCACCTACGCCGCCGTGCCGGCAGGCCTCGAGGACGTCGGGGCGGTCGTGGAACGCGGACTGAGCGCGCTGTTCGGCGGGGTGTGAGGCATGGGCACGGGCCTTGACCGCCACCGCGTGCGCCGGTCAGCGGCCGGGTCCGCGGCGACCGGCGCGCTCAGCGGTACAGCTCCGGGCGCGGCGCCAGGTCGACGGCCACCCGGCCGCCGTTCTCCAGCGACCGGACCCCCGCCTCGGCGACGACGGAGGCCGCGTAGCCGTCCCAGACGCTCGGTCCGGTGACCCGGCCGCGCCGGGTGGCGTCGACCCAGCTCTGCACCTCGCGGTCGTAGGCGTCGGCGAACCGGACCAGGTAGTCCTGCGCCACCTCCTCGGCGGCGCCGCCCCGTGCGGTGACCACCATGGTGTGCCCGTCGCCGATCCGGGCGCTGCCCGCCTCGCACACGGCCTCGCAGCGCACCTGGTAGCCGAAGCCGCAGTTGACGAACACCTCCACGTCGACCAGCGCGCCGCGCTCGGTCTCGAACAGCACGAACTGCGGGTCGGCAAGGCCCCGCGGCGCGCCGCCCGAAGGCGCCGGGCGCAGCACGGTGACCGACGTCAGCTCCTGCCCGAGCAGCCAGCGGGCCGCGTCGATCTCGTGCGAGACGGAGCTGTTGATCAGCATCGCGCTGGTGAAGTGGTCGGGGGAGGACACGTTGCGATGGGTGCAGTGCAGCATCAGCGGACGGCCGAGACGGCCCTCGTCCAGCAGGGCCTTCAGCCGCTGGTACTCGGCGTCGTAGCGGCGCATGAAGCCGATCTGCGCCAGCCGGCGGCCGAGCCGGGCCTCGGCCTCGAGCACCCGCAGGGCGCCCGCGGAGTCCGGCACCATGGGCTTCTCGCACAGCACGGGCAGCCCACGCGCGAAGGCGGCGAGCAGCGCCTCCTCGTGCGCGGGGCCGGGAGAGGCGATCAGCACGGCCGACACGCCGGGCGCGTCGAGCGCGGCCACCGGGTCCGTGAGCACGACGGCGCCGTCCAGGCCGGCCGCCGCCTCCTCGGCACGGTCGGCGTCTGGGTCGGCGACGGCGGCCACCCTGGCGCCGCTCACCACCTGATCGAGGCGCCGTACGTGGTCGGCCCCCATGTGCCCGGCACCCAGTACGGCCACACCCAACAGGTCACCCACGCGCGTGCTCCCTCTCGCCGACGATCTCGCCGTAGCGTACGCCGCGGGAGGGAGCGCGCCGGGGGCGCCGTCGGGACGCCCGCCGGGGAGTGCCTCAGTAACGCAGCACGCCCGCGAGGCCGTCGGCGTCGCCCAAGGCGCCGTCGGGGACGAAGCGGACCTCGGCGCCCGTCTCCAGACACTGCTCGACGATCTCGTCCACGATGTCGTCGCGGGCGTCCAGATCGCCGGGCTCGGCGGGCATGAGGTGGTCGCCGAGGTCGTGGACCGTGGCGCGGAAGTTCTCCTCCACCGCGAGCAGCCGGATCCGGCCGTCCCGGGCGCTCTGCCACAGTTCGTCCAGCCCGGCGGCGTACGTCCGGCGGCCGCGCGCCGCCGTCAGTTCCCGGATCACCGAGGCGGTGCTTCTGCGGTTCTCCGCCTCCACCACCGGCGCGATGGCCTGCCACACGGCCTCCGGGCCGGCGTTGGCGAGCCCACCGTGCCGGACGTGGACGGCGTCCGCGGCGGCGCTGCCGACCTCGTCGAGCAGGGAGAGCGCCGCCTCTTCACCGGTGATGTAGAGCCGGCGTGGCTGGTCGCGCAGGACCGTGCCGAGGGCGGTGTCCGCCTCGCGCAGGAACTGACGCGTGCCCTCGTCGCGGAAGGTGCTCGGCAGGTCGCCGATGCGCTGCCGGCGCTCGGCGTCGAAGTTCTCCCGGACGCGTATCAGCGGGAAGCCGCCGGTACGGGCCTCGACCACCCCCTCGGTACCGCCGCTCCACAGGGTGATGCGGTCGGCGGAGAGCGCCAGCACCCAGAAGGGCTGCTCGGCGGCCTGTGCGGAGACCAGGTTGCGGGTGAGGAAGGTGTCGGCCAGGACGACCCGTTCGGGAACGCTGCGGGACAGCGACCAGACCTGGTGCTCACCCGGGGCGGCGAAGATCACCAGGCCGTCCTCGGCGTGCGCCAGGTCCACCTCCGACAGCGCGCGGTCGAGCTGTGCCACGACGTCGGCGCGCCGCTCCCGGCTGACCGCGGGATCGGATTCCAGCCGCTTCCTGGCCTCGGCCACCACATTGCGCAGGCGGACCGGGTCCTGGCCGTTCTCGGGTTCGCGGCGGTGCGTCGGTGTCAGCACGGACACCGCCGGGTAGGGACGCGGGCGCCGCAGTTCGGCGAGGGTTGCGGGACTGAGTGCGTGCTCCATGACAGAACGATAGGGCGGAATCACCTCTCCGGCATTCGGGGCAGAACGGACGACCGAACGCACTGTGTCGTAGATCGCATGCGCTGCGTGCACGCTGGTCCAACTCCCTTGGACACACGGCGTTCACCTACGCCCGCCGGTTCGGCCGAACGGACTTGCTATGGTGCTACTCGTTGGTAGCGGAGCGCTGCGGGGGGATCACGCGCAGCTGCCGACGTGCGGCTCCCCGGGCGGGAGCCGAACTCAACAACCCGGCAAGGGGGCCGGGTTGGCCACGGCCGGCGACCCGCCGTGCGGTCCGGGTTCTCGAACTCACTTTCCGCGCCCACCTCCTCAGACAGGTGTGACTCGTCCCATGGCACGTTCCCTGGTCGATTTACTGACCGCCCATGCCTCGAACCATCCCGAGCGCGTCGCGTACCGCCATCTCGTCACCGGTGACTGCGACGGAGAGATCCAGGAACTCACCTACGGCCGGCTCGCCACCCGGGCCCGCGCGGTCGCCGCCTGGCTGCAGGAACGCGGACTGGCCGGTTCCCGTGCCATGCTGCTCCACCCGCCCGGCCTGGAGTTCGTCTGCGCCTACCTCGGCTGCCTCTCGGCCGGCGTGATCGCCGTACCCGGCGTGCCCCCGCAGGGCCGCGCGCAGAACCACCGCGCGCTGACGCGGACGAAGCGCCTGGTCGCCGACGCCGACGCCAAGGTCATCCTGGGCGGCCGGGAGGTGATCGCCGCGCTCGACGGCATGGCTGAGCACCTGCCCGAACTCGACGGGATCACCCGCGTCGCGACCGAGGACATCACCGACGAGGCGGCCGCCGGCTGGCGGGAACCCGAACTCACCGCGGACTCCGTCGCCTTCCTCCAGTACACCTCCGGCTCCACCTCGGCCCCGCGCGGCGTCGCGGTCACCCACGGCAACCTGCTCGACAACGAGCGGGTCATCACCGAGCGCATGGGCCACACCCCCGACGTGCTCGCCGAGCACGGCAACGAGCTGTTCGTCAGCTGGCTGCCGGTCTACCACGACATGGGCCTCATCGGACCCGTCCTGAACACGGTGTACCTCGGCGCCACCGCCACCCTCTTCTCCCCCCTGCACTTCCTGCAGCGGCCGGACCGCTGGCTCACCGCCGTCAGCCGCTACCGCCCGCACACCAGCGGCGGCCCCAACTTCGCCTACGAGCTGTGCCTGAAGCACGCGGTCCCCGACCTGCTCGACCGCCTCGACCTCAGCTCCTGGAAGGTCGCCTTCAACGGCGCCGAGCCGGTCAGGGCGGCCACGCTGCGCCGCTTCGCCGACACCTTCGCCCCGGCCGGCTTCCGCCGCGAGGCCCTCTACCCCTGCTACGGCCTCGCCGAGGCCACCTTGATGGTCACCGGCGGCGACGTGGCCGGCGCGCCCACCCTGCTGGCCGCCGCCGAGGGCACCCCGAACGCGGGTGCGGCCGACGCGGCCGCCGTCGGCTGCGGCCGGCCCGGGCCCGGCGTCACCGTGGCGGTCGTCCACCCCGAGTGGCACAAGGAACTCGCCGACGGCGAGGTGGGCGAGATCTGGGTGGGCGGCGCGAGCGTCGCCAAGGGCTACTGGCGCAACGCCCTCGCCACCCGGGAGACCTTCCGTGCCCAACTCCCGGGCCGCGAGGGCCGGTTCCTGCGCACCGGCGACCTCGGCTTCCTGCGCGACGGCGAACTGTTCGTCACCGGCCGGCTGAAGGACCTCCTCGTCGTCGACGGCCGCAACCACTACCCGCAGGACCTGGAGCTGACCGCCGAGCTGTCCCACCCCGCGCTGCGCCCCGGCTGCACCGCGGCGTTCTCCGTGGACGCCGGGGCCGACGGCGAACAGCCCGTTCTGGTAGCCGAGATCGCCCCGGACGACGCCGGCGAGTCCGAGAAGATCACCGACCTCGTCCGCAGCGCGGTCGGGGAGGCCCACGGACTGTCCGTGCGCGAGGTCGTCCTGGTGCGGCCCGGCACCATCCCCAAGACCTCAAGCGGGAAGATCCAGCGCCGCGCCACCCGGGCGGCGTACCTCGACGGCACCCTCGCGGTGGTCACCGGCCCCGTCGTGCCCTGACACCGCCCGCCTCCGGCGCGACCGACGCGCCGGAGGCCCCGTCACCTCCGCGCAGCCGCCGCCACACCGGCCGCGCGCCGCGCCGTGCCGCACCACCCGGTGCCCGCCCCGCAGTACCGCGCGCCCGTCGCCCGGCGTGGCACCCAGCCCGAGCCTGAGCCCGAGTCACGAGGACACCTGCCCCGATGCCTGCGAACGAGTCCCCGAAGCAGACCCCCGAGCCGTCCCTGACGACCTCCGAGGGGGTCCGGGCCTGGCTGGCATCGGCCGTCGCCGAGGCGGCCGGCACCGATCCGGCCCGGGTCGACCCGGATCGGCCGCTGACCGAATTCGGCCTCGGTTCACGCCACCTGGTCGCGCTCGCCGCCGAACTCGGCACGCTGACCGGCCACCCCCTCGAACCGTCCCTCGTCTTCAACCACCCCACGATCGCCGCCGTCGCCGAGGCGGTCTTCGCACCGGCACCGGCACCGGTCCAGGTATCGACACCGGCCCCCTCACCGGGCCCGGACGGCGCCCGCGGAGGCTCCGACGACGAGGTGGCGATCGTCTCCATGGCCTGCCGCTTCCCCGGCGGCGCCGACGACCCCGAGGCGCTGTGGCGGCTGCTGGCCGCGGGCGAGGACGCCGTCCGCGAGGTGCCGGCCGGCCGCTGGGACACCAACGGCCTGTACGACCCCGACCCCGAGGCCACCGGCAAGGCCTACACCCTGCGCGGCGGCTTCCTCGACGGCGGCATCGACCGCTTCGACGCGGCCTTCTTCGGCATCTCCCCACGCGAGGCCGCCGCCATGGACCCGCAGCAGCGGCTGCTCCTGCAGACCGCCTGGGAGACCGTCGAGCGCGCCGGGATCCTCCCGCAGTCCCTGAACGGCACCTCCACCGGCGTCTATCTCGGTCTCTACGACAGCGGCTATCTGGCCGCCGCCCCGCTCGGGCAGCTCGACGGCCACGTCGGCACCGGCTCCGCCGCCAGCGTGGCCTCCGGGCGCATCGCCTACACCCTCGGCCTCCAGGGGCCCGCGGTGACCGTCGACACCGCCTGCTCCTCCTCGCTGGTCGCCCTGCACCTCGCCGCGCGCGCCCTGGCCGGCGGCGAGTGCGACCTCGCGCTCGCGGGCGGGGCCACGCTCCTGGTCACCCCGCGCGGACACGTCGAGTTCAGCCGGCTGCGCGGGCTGTCCCCGTCCGGGCGGTGCAGCCCCTTCTCCGCCGACGCGGACGGGGTCGTGTGGGCCGAGGGCTGCGGCCTCGTGCTGCTGAAGCGGCTCGCGGACGCGCGCCGGGACGGCGACCGGATCCTGGCCGTCGTCAAGGGTTCGGCGATCAACCAGGACGGCCGCAGCCAGGGCCTCAGCGCACCCAACGGCCCGGCCCAGGAACGGGTGCTGCGCGCCGCCCTGGACGCGGCCGGGCTCACCCCGCACGACCTGGACCACGTGGAGGCCCACGGCACCGGCACCCCGCTCGGCGACCCCATCGAACTGCGGGCCCTCGCCAACGTGTTCGGCCCGGACCGCCCGACCGGGCGCCCCCTCGCCATCGGCTCCCTCAAGTCCAACATCGGCCACGCCCAGGCGGCCGCCGGCATCGGCGGTGTCATCAAGACCGTCCTCGCCCTCGGCCACGAGGAGCTTCCGGCCTCCCTGCACGCCGAGCACCTCACCGACCACCTCGACTGGACCGGCAGCGGCCTGCGCGTGCAGAGCGCCGGCGCGGCCTGGCCGCGCACCGCCGACCGGGTGCGCCGGGCCGGCGTCAGCGCCTTCGGGATCAGCGGCACCAACGCCCACGTGATCCTGGAGGAACCCCCGCGGTCCTCGACCGGGTCCGACAGCACCGAAGGAGCGGGCGCCGACCCCGACTCGGCGACTCCGGCCGACTCTGCCGGCCGTGCCACACCGGCCGGGCCCGCCACACCGGCCGGCCTCGCCACACAGGCCGGCCTCGCCGGGCAACGCGGCCCCGGCGAGCGGTCCGGCCCAGCCGGACACGGTTCCACGGAGCCGCCCGCGGCCTGACCTCCCTGCACGGCCAGGCCGCCCGGCTGCTGGGCGCGCTGGAGGCGGACACGGCGGCGCCCCTCGCCGCGGTCGCCGCGACCCTCGCCCATCACCGCACCCACTTCGACCACCGGGCCGTCGTCCAGGCGGCCGACCGTGACCGGCTCCTCGACGGACTGCGCGCGCTCGCGGACGGACGGCCCGACCCCGACCTCACCGCGGGCCCCCAGCAGGCCGGCCCCGCCGGGAAACTGGCCTTCGTCTTCCCCGGGCAGGGCAGCCAGTGGGCCGGGATGGCCCGTGACCTGCTGGACCGGGACCCCGTCTTCGCCGACGAGCTGGACCGCTGCGACGCCGCCCTGCGCCCGTTCACCGAGTGGTCCGTCACCGCCGTGCTGCGCGGCGACGCAGGTGCCCCGCCGCTGGACCGGGTGGACGTCGTACAGCCCGCCCTGTTCGCCGTGATGGTGTCCCTGGCCGCCGTGTGGCGGGCCCGGGGCGTCCGCCCGGACGCCGTGATCGGGCACAGCCAGGGCGAGGTCGCCGCCGCCTGCGTGGCCGGGGCGCTCAGCCTGAACGACGCGGCCGCCGTGGTCGCCCTGCGCAGCCAGGCCCTGACCGGCTTGTCCGGCAGCGGCACCATGGCCGTGGTCGCGCTGCCCCACACCGAGGTGGCGGGCCTCCTCGGCGACGACGTCTCGGTCGCCGCCGTCAACAGCGGCCGGGCGACCGTCGTCGCCGGTGCCGTCGAACCGCTGGAGGAGCTGCTCACCGCCCTCGAAGCCCGCCAGGTCTTCGTCCGCCGCCTCGACGTCGACTACGCCTCCCACAGCGCCCGGGTGGAACCGGTCCGGGACCGGATCGTCGACGAACTCGACGGCGTCATCACCCTGCCCACCGACACCGCCTGGTACTCCACGGTCACCGGCGAACCCGTCACCGAGGAGCTGGACGCGGGCTACTGGTACACCAACCTGCGCGAGACCGTCCGCTTCGCGCCCACCGTCGAGCGCATGCTCGCCGACGGATACCGCCACTTCGTCGAGCTGAGCCCGCATCCGTCCCTGCTCACCGCCCTGCGCACGGTGGGCGAGGACACCGGCCAGGAGCTGACCGCCGTCGGCTCGCTGCGCCGTGACGAGAGCGGCCCCGCCTGCCTGGACCGGGCCACCGCCGAACTCCACGTCCACGGCCGGCACGTCGACTGGCGGCGGCTGGTCCGGGACGGAGACACCGCCGACCTGCCCACCTACGCCTGGGACGCGCCCCGCCACTGGATCGAGCCCGACACCGCGACCGCCGGGCCCGCCCTGTTCGACCGGGCCGCGCACCCGCTGCTCGGCATCCAGTTGCAGTCCGCCGACGAGACCCGTTGGACCTTCCGCGACGAATGGTCGCCGGGCACCGCCGCCTGGCTGTCCGATCACACCGTCTTCGGCCGCACCGTGGTCTCCGGCACCACCCTGATGGAGCTGTGCCGCGCCGCGCTGGCCGTGGCCCGCCCGGACGAACCCGCCGACGTCACCGACCTGCTGCTGCTCGCCCCCCTGGTCCTCCCCGCGACGGGAACCGTCGAGGTCTGCGTCGAGGTCGTCACCGCCTCGTCCGTCCCCGAGATCACCGTGTACAGCCGCCCGCGCGGCCAGGACGCCCCCGGCTGGACCCTGCACGCCACCGCCTCCGCGTCCGCCTCCGCCGCGGAGTCGGTCCCGGACACGGCGGGCGGTCCTCCGGTGTGGCCGGACACCGCCGAGGAGGCATGGACCGAGCAGACCTACGAGCGGCTGGCCGCCCTCGGCCTCGGCTACGGGCCCGCCTTCCAGGCGGTACGGTCCGCGGTCACCACGGGCGACGGAGAACTCCTCGCCCGCATCGGCCTGCCCGCCACCGTCCGTGACACGACCGACCCCTACCCGGTGCACCCGGCCCTGCTGGACGCCGCCCTCCACGTGACCGCGGCCCTCGCACCGGCCGACGGGCGCGCCCTGCTCCCCGTCGCCGTGGGCCGCTCGGTCCTGCCGTCCGGTGGCGCGCACGAGCTGACCGCACGGGTGCGGCGCACCGGCGGTTCCGGCACCGACCTCACCCTGGACGTCACCCTGTGGGACCCCGACGGCCTGCCCGCCGGGCGCCTGGAGAACGTGCGGCTGCGCGCCGCGGACCCGGCCGACCTGGACGCCGGCTCGGAGAACGCACGGCACCTGTACGAGGTGGCCTGGACGACGGTCGCCGAGGAGCCCCCGGCTGAGCGCCGTGAGCCCGGCGCCGACGTCGTCGTACGGGTCTGGCCGGACGTGGCGACCGACGAGGAACCCGCGCGTGCGGCGCACGAGTTGGCGGCCACCGCGCTCGCCGAACTCCAGCAGCTCATCGCCCTGCCCGAGGACCGGGCACCCCGGCGGACCCTGTGGGTGACCCGTGGCGCGGTCGCCGCCGCCGAGGGCGACGCGGTGCCCGGCTACGCACGGTCGGTGCTGTGGGGCCTGGCCCGCAGCGCCCGTGCCGAACACCCGGACCTCGGTCTCACCCTGCTCGACCTCGACCTCGACCTCGACGTGAACCTGGACGTGGACCTGGACCCGGGCGCCGACCCCGGACCTGACCTCGACCTCGGCGCACACCCGCGGGGGGACGCCCCCGCGTCGGTGCTCGCGACCGCCGCTGCCCTCGCCGACGAGCCCGAACTCGCCCTTCGTAGCGGCAAGTTGCTGGCTCCCCGGCTGGTGCGCGCCCGTCCGGCGAACGCCCGGGGAACGGCGGAGCGCGCCGACGTGGCGACCCCGTCCCTGCCCACGGACGGCACCGTCCTGATCACCGGCGGCCTGGGAGCCGTCGGCCGGCACATCGCCCGGCTGCTCGCCGAACGGGGAGTCCCCCGGCTGCTGCTGACGGCCCGCCAGGGAGCCGAGGACCCTCGCGCCGCCGCGACGATCGCGGAGCTGGCCGCGCTCGGCGCCGAGGCCGAGGTCGTCGCCTGTGACGTCACCGACCCGGCCGCCGTGGCCGAGGCCGTCGCCCGGGCGGGGGAGCGGCTGCCCCTGCGCGGTGTCGTGCACTGCGCAGGGGCCCTGGACGACGGCGTGATCGCCGAGCTGACGCCCGAGCGGCTGGCGCGCGTCCTGCGGCCCAAGGCCGACGGCGCCCTCCATCTGCACCGGCTCACCGCGGGGCTGTCGCTCGACCTGTTCCTGCTCGTCTCGTCGGCGGCGGGCGTCGTGGGCAACGCAGGACAGGGCAACTACGCGGCCGCCAACGTGCTGCTCGACCAGCTCGGCCACCACCGGCGGGCCCAGGGCCTGCCCGGCGTCTCCGTGTCCTTCGGCGCCTGGGCCGGTGAGGGCCTGGCCGCCGCCCACGCCGACCTGGACCGCATGGCCCGGCTCGGGCACCGCGCGCTCACCCCGGAGCAGGGCCGCGACCTGGTGGCGCTGGCCCTGCGGCGGGACGCCCCGCACGTGGTCGCCTGGGCGCTCGACCTGCCCCGCCTGCGCGCCTCCGGCGCCGCCTCGACCGCCCTGTGGCGGTCGCTGCTGCCGGCGCCGCGCACCCCGGACGCGGCGGACGCCCTCGCCGACCGCCTGGCCCGGCTGCCCGAGGCCGAGCGCGCCGCACGCGTCGTCGCCCTCGTCCGCGACGAGGCCTCGCGCGCCCTCGGGCTGCGCTCGGCCGAATCCGTGCGCCCCGACCAGCCGCTGCGCGACCTCGGCATGGACTCCGTCACCGCCGTCGAACTGCGCAACCGCATCGGTGCCCGCCTCGGCGTCCGGCTGCCCGCCACCCTCCTCTTCGACCACCCCACCGCCGACCGGCTGGCCGCGTACCTGCTGAAGCAGGTGCTGGGCGGCACGCCCGGCGCCACCCGGCAGGCCGCCGCCCCCGGCACCGCCTCCGCCCCGGCGGCCGACGCGCCGATCGCGGTCGTGGCCATGGCCTGCCGGCTGCCCGGCGGGGTCACCGACCCGGACGGTCTGTGGCGCCTGGTCGCCGAGGGCCGGGACGCCGTCGGCCCGTTCCCGGCCGGACGCTGGGACGTCGAGTCCCTGTACGACCCCGACCCGGACGCCCTCGGCAAGTCCTACGCCCGTGAGGGCGGCTTCCTCGACGACATCGAGTCCTTCGACGCGGGCTTCTTCGGCATCACGCCTCGGGAGGCCGCGGCCATGGATCCCCAGCAGCGGCTGCTGCTGGAGACCGCCTGGGAGGCACTGGAGCGCGCCGGCATCGTGCCGGCCGGACTCCAGGGCAGCACGACCGGCGTGTACGTCGGCATGTTCGGCAGCGACTATCTGGCCGGTTCCCGGCTCGACCAGCTCGACGGCTACGTCGGCACCGGTTCGGCGCTCAGTGTCGCCTCCGGCCGGTTGGCCTACGCGCTCGGCCTGCACGGTCCCGCGCTGACCGTGGACACGGCCTGCTCCTCCTCCCTCGTGGCGACCCACCTGGCGGCCCAGGCGCTGCGCGCCGGGGAGTGCGACCTGGCCCTGGCAGGCGGGGTGACGCTGATGGTGACCCCGCAGACCTTCGTGGAGTTCAGCCGGTTGCGCGGCCTGTCCCCGACCGGCCGCTGCCGCTCCTTCTCCGACGACGCCGACGGCGCGATCTGGGCCGAGGGCGCGGGCATGCTCGTCCTCAAGCGGCTCTCCGACGCGGAACGCGACGGTGACGAGGTGCTGGCCGTGCTGCGCGGTACGGCCGTCAACCAGGACGGCCGCAGCCAGGGCCTGTCCGCGCCCAACGGCCCGGCCCAGGAACAGGTGATCCGCCGCGCGCTGAGGCAGTCCGGGCTGACCCCCGCCGACATCGACTACGTCGAGGCGCACGGGACCGGCACCACCCTCGGCGACCCGATCGAGGCCAACGCCCTGGCCGAGGTCTTCGCCGCCACCCGCCCCCAGGACCGCCCGCTGTACCTGGGCTCCCTCAAGTCCAACATCGGCCACGTGCAAGCCGCTTCGGGCGTCGCGGGACTGATCAAGGTGGTGCAGTCGCTGCGGCACGGGACCCTGCCGCCCACCCTGCACGCCGGCACTCCGAGCCGGCACGTCGAGTGGGACGGCAGCGGCCTCCGGCTGCTCCAGGAACCGGTCGCCTGGCCGTCGACGGGGGAGCGGGTGCGCCGGGCCGGGATCAGCGCGTTCGGCATCAGCGGGACCAACGCGCACATCATCGTGGAGGAGGCCCCGGCCAGGCCCGCGGCAACGTCGCCGGAGCCCGTTCTTCCCTCCGACAAGCGGTTGTTCGTGCTGTCGGCGCGCAGCGAGGCCGGGCTGCGCGGGCAGGCGTCCCGGCTCGCCCGGCACCTCACCGCCGGCACCGACCTGCCAGGCGTCGCGCGCACCCTGGCCCGGCACCGCAGCCACTTCGAGTGGCGCACCGCGGTCGTCGCCGGTGACCGGGAGGAACTGCTCGCCGCGCTGAAACCGCTCGACCCGTCGAGCGGCGGACGCAAGTTGCTGCCCGCGCCCCGCGAGGACCAGACCGGCAAGGTCGCCTTCGTCTTCGCCGGGCACGGCGGCCAGTGGACCGGCATGGGACTGGAACTGCTCTCCCAGTCCGAGGCGTTCCGCGCGGAGCTGACCCGGATCGACGCCGCCGTCGAACGGCGGGCGGGCTGGTCGGTGCTCAACGTGCTGCGCGCGCCCGAGGAGTTCTCCCCGCTCGACCGCACCGAGTACCTCCAGCCGGTCCTGTTCGCCGTCAACGCGGCCCTGGCCGCCGCCTGGCGGGAGCTCGGCGTCACCCCGGACGCGGTCGTCGGGCACAGCCTGGGGGAGATCGCCGCCGCGTACTGCGCGGGCGCCCTCACCCTGGACGAGGCGGTGACCGCCGTCACCGCCCGGGCCGCCGCGGTCGTCCCGCTGGTCGGGCACGGCGGCATGCTCGCCGTGGAACTGCCGGCCGCCGACGTCGAGGAACTGCTGGAGCCCTACACCGGCCGCCTGTTCACCGCGGCCGTCAACAGCCCCGGCGCCACCGCCGTCTCCGGTGAGACGGAAGCGCTCGCCGCACTCCGCCGCGAACTGGAGGAACGCGGCGTTCCCGCCCGCGTCCTGTCGACGCCGTTCGCCTCGCACACACCGCTCATGGAGCCGCTGCGCGAGGAACTCCTCGACCGGTTCTCCGGCGTCGGCGGCACCCGCACGGCCACCGCGCTCTACTCGTCGGTGCGCGCCGAACCGGTCGACGGCGCCGACCTGGACGCCGCCTACTGGTTCGCGAACCTGCGCCGCCCGGTCCGCTTCGCGGACACGATCGCCCGGATGCTCGACGACGGCTACCGCTACTTCGTGGAACTCAGCCCGCACCCCTCGCTCACCTCGGCGATCGAGGCGGTCGCCGCCGAGGCCGGGACCGACGCGGTCGGCATCGGCTCGCTGCGCCGCGGCCGCGACGGGCACGAGGTCCTGCTCGGCAGGCTGGGGGAGCTTTACACGGCCGGGCACACCCCCGACTGGACGGCGCTCTTCCCGCACGGCCGCCGCGCCGACCTGCCCACCTACGCCTTCGCCCGCGAGCGCCACTGGCTCGCCCCCGTCCGGACCGGCACCACCGGCGGCTCACCGCTGCTCGGCACCCATGTCCAGGCCAGCGACGACCCCGGCCGTGACCTCTTCCAGAGCGAGATCGACCTCGCCGACAGCCGCTTCGCCTACCTGACCGACCACCGGGTCACGGGCGAGGTGTGGCTGCCGGGCGCCGCCTTCCTCGACCTGGTGCTCGAGGCCGCGGCCGCGCTCGGCGACGGTGCGGAGACACGGCTGGCCGACGTACGGTTCGTCCAGCCGCTGCGCCTGGACGCGGGCGGCCCCGTACGCCTGCAACTCGTCCTGCGGCCCGCCGAGGACGGTTCCCGGGACTTCTCCGTCGCCTCGGCGGCCGCCGGTGAGCGCCGGTGGGAACGGCACGTGACCGGGCGCCTGCTGACCGGCGCCGCCGAACCCGCCCCCGCCCCGGACCTGGCCGCCCTGCGCGCCCGGTGCGCCGAGCCGGTCGACCTGCCCGCCGTCTACGCCGGCCTCGCCGCTCTCGGTATCGACTACGGCCCCGCCTTCCGCGGCCTGACCGACGGTCACCGCGACGGCGGCGGCACGGCCCTGGCCCGACTCGCGGCCCGGCCCGCCGCCGGTCACCTGCTGCACCCCGCCACCCTCGACGCCGCCTTCCACACGGCCGCGCTGCCCGCCACCGCCCCGCAGGGCCGGGCGTTCGTGCCGGCCGGCGCCGGACACGTGCGGTTCACCGGACTGCGCACCACACCCGCCTGGGTCGCCTGCGACCTGCGCGCCGTGGACGGCGACACCGCCGTCCTCGACCTGCGTCTGTGGGACGACGACGGGCGGCTCGTGCTGGCGGCGGACGACTTCCGGCTCGCCGCGCTCTCCCCGCTGGACGGCGCCCTCTTCGAGACTCGGTGGCAGCCCCGCCCCGAAGCGCAGGCGCCGCCCGCCGACGGCGGCTGGCTGATCCTCGCCGACGACACGGGCGTGGCCGACGAACTCTCCCGGCGGCTCGGCGACACGGTCCCGCACGTCGTCGTCCGCCAGGGCACCGCGTACGGCACGGAAGGCCCCGGCCGCCATGTCCTCGACCCGGCCGACCCGGCCCAGTGGGCACGTCTGCTGGACGAGGCGTTCGCGGACGCGCCGCCCGCGCGCGTCGTTCAGCTCACCGCGCTCGACGCCCCGCCCGTCACCGACGCCCGCAGCGCCGAGGAAGCCGCCCGGCACTGCTGCCTCACCCCCCTGCACCTGGTCCGCGCCCTCACCGGACACCGGCGGCCCGAGGACCGGGCGCCGCGCCTGTTCGTCGTCGTACGCGGCAGCCAGCCCGCCGGCGAC
Organism: Streptomyces sp. IBSBF 3136; assembly: GCF_036815105.1. Taxonomy (NCBI): domain Bacteria; kingdom Bacillati; phylum Actinomycetota; class Actinomycetes; order Kitasatosporales; family Streptomycetaceae; genus Streptomyces; species Streptomyces sp. IBSBF 3136. The sequence goes on along the minus strand of NZ_JAJSZC010000001.1, from coordinate 5,249 downwards.
AGCACCGAGGTGACCCGCCCCGAGCAGGCCCTCGCCTGGGGCTTCGGACTCACCGTGGCCCAGGAGCACCCGGAACTCGCCACCACGCTGGTCGACCTGCCCGCCGACGGCGGCGACGACCAGCTCTGGACGCAACTGCGGCACGCCGACGACGAACGCCTCGTCGCCCTGCGCGGCACCGGCCGCCTCGTCCCGCGGCTGGTCCGTACCCGGCCCGACCACGACGGCGCCGGCCCCGGGCAGCAGCCGGACGGCGTGCACCTGATCACCGGCGGTCTGGGCGGCCTCGGCCGGGTCGTCGCCGAACGGCTGGTACGCCAAGGCGCCCGCCGGCTCGCCCTGCTGAGCAGGGGGACGCCCGACGCCGCCGCCACCGCCTTCATCGGGAACCTGGAACAGCGCGGGGTCGGCGTGCACCTCGCCCGCGCCGACGTCGCCGACCGCGCCGCGCTCGCCACCGCCCTGGACGCCGTGCGCGCCGCCGCCGGCCCCATCCTCAGCGTGGTCCACGCCGCCGGTGTCCTGGACGACGCCACCCTGCCCAACCTCACCGAGGACCGGGTCCGGCGCGTCCTCGCCCCCAAGGTCCTCGGCACCGCCCTGCTCACCGAACTCGTCCCGGAGGCCCGGAACCTGGTCCTGTTCGCCTCGGCCGCCGGTCTGCTGGGCTCGCCGGGCCAGGGCCCGTACTCCGCCGCCAACGCCTTCCTCGACGCGTGGGCCCACCACCTCTCCCGGTCCGGCCGGCGGGCGCTCAGCCTGGACTGGGGCGCCTGGTCGGGCGTCGGCATGGTCGCCGGGTCCGGCACCCGCGCCGCCGAGACCAGCCGCTCGGGACTCGTCGCGTTCTCGCCGCAGGACGGCGGCGAGCTGTTCGAACGGGTGCTGGCCTCGGCCCGCCGCCAGCTCGCCCCGATCGCCCTCGACTGGGACCTGCTCGCCCTCGACCCGGACGCGGCGCGCGGCCGCCCCCTGCTCGCCGACCTCATCACCGTACCGGCCGGCGGCGCGGACACCGACGACCTCGTACGGCGGGTGTTCGCGGCCACCGGGCAGGAGCGCGCCGAGTGGCTCGAGACCTACGTGCGGGACCGCGTCGGCGAGGTCTCCGGGGGTGCCGTGGACGTGTTCGCGACCACCGCCCTGAAGGAACTCGGCCTGGACTCGCTCATGCTGGTCCGGCTGCGCAACGCCTTCGCCCGCGAACTGGGCGTCGAGTTGCCGGCCGCCGACGTGTTCTCCGCCACCGACATCCGCGGCCTGGCACGCACCCTCGCCGCCGCCCTCCCCGAGCGCGCCGCACCGGCCGAACGCACCGGTGGCGACCGGACCGGCGGCGGGGGAGCCGGACAGGACGTCCCCGAGACCGAACTGCGTCCGGCCACCCGGGACGTCGTACGGCTGCTGCGCAGCGCCCAGCCGGACATGCCCGACGCCGCCCACGGCGTCGGCCTGGCCGTCCGGCTCGCCGCGCCGACCACCCACGAGGCACTCACCGGCATCCTCGACCGGCTCGCCGCCCGGCACGCGGCCCTGCGCACCGCCGTCGTGACCGGCGACGAGGGCGGCCGGCAGCTGCGCGTCGACCGGCGGCCCCCCACCCCGCTGCTGCGCTGGAGCGAGGCCGCGGAAGCGGACGCCGCCGAGCGGCTGCGGCTGCTGCTGGAACCGCCGTTCGACCTCGCCGTCCCGCCGCTGTGGCGGTTCGAACTCGTCGACGGGGACCCGCGGGGCCAGATCCTGGTCTTCGGCGCCCACCACGCGGTCAGCGATCTGCAGTCCCTGCTCCTCGTGGCCGCGGAGATCGACGCCGAACTGTCCGGCACCCCGCTCGACGGCACCGTCACCAACCGGGACATCGACCTGCTCATCGAGGCCCAGCAGGGCGGCGGCCCGGGCCCGGGCGACGACTGGCGCGCGGCCTTCGAGGGCAGCGGACGCCTCGACCTGACCCTCGCCCACCCGCGGCCGCCCGTCCGCTCCTACCGCTCCGGCAGCGTCACCGTCGCCCTCCCGGACGGGCTGACCGAACGGATCTCGGCCGCCGCGAGCGCCCTCGGCGTCACCCCCGCCGCGTTCTGCCTCGGCACCCTCACCGTGCTGCTGGCCCGGGAACGGGAGCGGGAGCGGTTCGTGCTCGCGGTGCCCGTCGACACCCGCATCCACGCCGACGCGTACGGCGCGGTGGGCTTCTTCGGCGTCCCCGTACCCTTCCCCGCCCAGGCGGCCGCCCACGAACCGGTCGCCGACGTGCTGACCCGCACCGACCAGCGGCTGCGCCGGATCCTGGCCAAGGGCGCCATGTTCTCCGACGTCCTCGCCACGCTCGCCCGCCAGGGCCTGCACCGCGCCGACGCGCCGCTCGTCGAGGTGTACTTCAACTACGTACGCTTCTCCGGCCGGTTGCGGCACCTGGAGGTGCTGCCCGCCGGCGTCGGGCACACCGACCTGGACCTGATGGTCACCATGACCCCGGACGCCGGGACCGTCCGCCTCGACCACAACACCGACATCCTGGACGCGGACACCGCCACCGCACTCGGCGAGGAGTTCCTGCGCCTGCTCTCCGAAACGACCGGGGACGCGACGACACCGGTGCGCACGGAGCCGCCGGTTCCCGCCGGGGACGCGACGGCGCCCGCGAGCACCGCGCTGCCGGTCGCGGCCGAGGACGCGACCGCGTCTGCGAGCACCGTGCCGCCGGGCGCGGCCGAGCACGCGACGCAGCCTGTGAGCGCCGTGCCGCCGGGCGCGGACCCGGACGCGCCCGCGAGCACCACGCCCCCGGCCCCCGTCGCGGGACCCCGGATCGCCCTCGCCGCCACCTTCGCCCTCGGCAACCTGCCGCCGATGTGCGAGGCGGCACTGGAGGACGAGCGGGCCACCGTCGCCGAGGCGCCCTACCACCAGGTGCTGACCGCCCTCCAGGACCCGTCCGGCGTCCTCGCCGACCCGGCCACCGACGTCCGCGTCGTCCTGCTGCGGGCCGCCGATCTGGAACGGTACGGACCCGTGGACGACACGGTCCTCGCCGAACTGCGCGGCGCCTACCCGGCCGCCCTGAAGTCCCTCGCCGAGCGCACCCGCGGACCGCTCGTGGTCGGGGTCCTGCCGACCGTCCGGGGCGCGGACCGCTTCGCCGCGTGGGAACAGGCCGTAGTCGCCGACCTGACCGGACTGCCCGGCATCGCGGTGCTCGGCCCGGACGAGTGGACCCGGTACCACAGCGTCGAGAACCGCTTCGACGAGCGCACCGAGCGGCTCGCCCACCTGCCCTTCACCCCCGAGTTCCAGGCCGCCGTCGCGCTGCGTCTGGCCGAGACGGTACGGGCGGTGCGGCGTCCCGTGCCCAAGGTGATCGCCGTCGACGGCGACGAGACTCTGTGGGGCGGGGTGGCCGGCGAGATCGGTCCGGACGCCGTGGACCTCACCGGACCCCGCGCCGCGCTGGCCCGCAGGCTGCTGCGGTGGCGGACGGCGGGTGTGCTGCTCGCGCTGGTCAGCAACAACGACGAGGCCACGGTCCGGGCCGTCCTCGACCGCCCCGACAGCCTGCTGAAGGCCGAGCACTTCAGCGTGGTCTCCGCCGCCTGGGGCCCCAAGCCGGGCCGGCTCGCCGAGGCCGCCCGGACCCTCGACCTGGGTCTGGACAGCTTCCTGTTCCTCGACGACAACCCGGCCGAGATCGCCAAGATGCGCGCGGCACTGCCGCAGGTGCTGTCCGTGACCTGCCCGCCGGCCGGCGGACTCGACGCGTTCCTGGACCGGCTGTGGCCGCTCGTGCCGGCCGCGGCGACCGCCGAGGACACCCTGCGGGCCCGGTTCTACGCCCAGGAGCGCGAGCGCGACGCCGTCCGCGAGAGCGCCGGGTTCGAGGAGTTCCTCGCCGATCTCGACCTGGTGGTCGACATTCGCGAGCTGACGGACGCGGACGCCGAGCGCGGCGAGCAACTGGTGCGTCGCACCAACCAGTTCACCCTGCGCGCCCGGTCGGCCGACGGCGGTGACCTGGCCCGGTGGCGCGAGCGGGGCGAGGTGTGGACGGCCTCGGCCCGGGACCGGTTCGGCGACTACGGCCAGATCGCGCTGCTCGCCGGCGGCGCCGCCCGCGCCCCGCCCCACGTCCCCCCCACGCTGATGAGCTGCCGGGCCCTCGGCCGG
>NZ_JAJSZC010000001.1:0-1078 GCF_036815105.1 Streptomyces sp. IBSBF 3136 | reverse complement strand
CGAGGTGTGGACGGCCGCGGCCCGGGACCGGGCCGGCGGCGCCCCCCCCCCCCCCCGGCTCGACGTCCACGCCTGGCTGATGAGCTGCCGGGCCCTCGGCCGGGGTGTCGAGGAGCGCCTGCTGGCCTGGCTCGCCGACCGGGCCGAGCAGCTGGGCTGCGCCGAGGTCCGGATCGCCGGGGAGCGCACCCCGCGCAACGCGCCCGCGCGCCGGCTGCTGGCCGCGCTCGGCGGCGGCGACCCGGACGACGAACGGCCGGCCGTCGTGGCCACCCCCGAGCGACTGCGGGCGTTCCGCTCCTGGGAGCAGCCGTGAGCAACAAGACCGAGCACAACCTGAAGGGCTCTCATGCGTGACGTGAACGAGGAACCGGCGGCCGGCGGCCGGCGGGCGCTCGCCGAGTCGATCGAACAGGGCGGCGGCCGACTCGGCGTGGCCGACCTGCTGGCCCGGGTGCGGACGGCGACCGCCGGGCCCGGGACCGCCCCGGCACCGGCGCCCGACCTGGACGGTCTGGCGGCCACCGTCGCCGCCGCGGCCGGCCGCCACCTGCCCACCGGCCGGCTGTCGCCGGACGCCGACTTCTTCGACGCGGGCGGCACCTCCGTCGACGCGGTGGAACTGGCCGCCGAGCTGGAAGCCGAACTGGGGATCGAGATCGACCTCGACGAGGTCTTCGCCGACGCCCGCCCCGTCAGCCTGGCCCGCCGCTGGCTGCCTCTGGTGACCGACCGGCCGCCGACTCACCCGGCCGACGGCACGCCCCGCGGCACGGCCCCGGCCTTCGGTGCGCACCCGGGATCCGAGGCGGCCTGGCTCGCCGGGACGGCCTCGGCCGCCGGCGCGGGAACGGCCCCCGGCGCGGCCGGCGGCTCCGAAGCGACCTCGGCCTCCGCTGCGGCCCCGGCGCCGCGCCCGGCCCCGGAGACGGGCCGGCCCGCTGGAACGGCCTCGGTCCTGGAGGCGACCCCGGGCCCCGACAGGGCCCCGGCCGGGCCCTCCGGGACACACCCGTCCGTCACCGCAGCCGCGCCCGCCGCCGCGGCGCCGATCGGCGGACCCGCCCCGGCCCCTGGC